>DATEZN010000195.1:0-11658 GCA_035255545.1 Nitrosotalea sp.
CCACAAGCTGATCCTTGGTCTGGACTTGAAAGGGGATATGGTGTGTTTCTCAATAAGATAACTCCTGAAAAAGCCGCAGAAGAACTTGGTTCTGCATGCAGAAAAGAACTTGCAAATCTTGTTGGAATAGTTTAGAGACAACCATTTGGTTTATTTATTGAACTGCTAGATGAGTCGTTGTGGCAGTTGAAAAATGGATAGCAGTTGCAAGTTTTGGCATGTTTGTAATGTTTGTCGCTCAAATGATATCTATTAGCGTATACCTTTCGCATCCAGCTTATGACATTGACCCGTCTTCTGAAATGAAGGAATTCATTTCGATTAGTGTGGCTCCAGCAATTGTTCTTGGAGGAACTTCTTTCATGCTTGCACGAAAATATGGCTCAAGACTGGTTGGTTCTTTACTCATAGCTGGCGGGATAGTTACTATTGTTGGAATGTCTTATGTTAATACTCTAATACCAAAAATCGTACCTGCATACATTGTACCAGAAATTACTCTCTCACCTATTATATTTTCAATAACTTCTATTCCAGTGATTGTCATAGGCGCATTATTGTTTAGAGTAAAACCTATGCCAAAAAGAGATTACTTTTTTGATAGATGATCAAATCGCATTGAATTTGAATGTCGTTTGAATCCCATTTTTTTATAAAATGGAATCAATTCATCTGTACAATCAAGGATTGTTTTGTAGCATCCCTGTTTTTGAGCATATTCTAAGAGTGCAGTAACTATCTGATTTCCAATTCCTTTTCCTTGGAATTCTTTTCTTACTACTACGTCTTCAATGTGGCCTACTTTTCCTCCATCATGAATGAACTTTTGTTCAATCAAAATGCTTGCAGACCCTATTACTTTTGAATTCTCAACTGCAACATAGATTATCTGATGTGGGTTTTTTGAAATTTTGTCAAAAATTGCATTGGCTTTGACTGGTTTGATGTCACTTGATTTTTTAAGCGAATCAAGAGAAAGTAAAAATCCATTGAAGATGTCTTTTTTTTGTAATTTGCGTATCTTAATAGCTGCCATGCTTTTCGGTCTAAATCCGACCTAACCGTGTAATGTATTGTTGATAGGCTCTTCTGTATGAGGCCTTGTCTCCTATGTCAAGAAAACCATTCTTTATGAGATGTCCACTCACCTTGTTTTTCTTGGCTATTGCACTACGTATTACATCGTCCATACCATATGGTTTGTTTGCAGGTATGAACTTGAATATACCTGGCTCCATGACGTAGCAACCAATGTTGATATTTCCTTTAACCTCTGGTTTTTCACGCCATGCATTTACTTTGTTAGTTTTATCCATCTCTATGAATCCGTATTGTAGTTTGGTTTTGTATTCTGATAACCCCATTGTGACAAATGATTTTTTCCTGCGATGACTTTCTATCATGCTCTTCAGACTAAAATCAAATATTGAATCACCATACAGGCAAACAAAACTATCATCAATGAATTCTTCAGCAGTTTTTAGTTGACCTGCTGTGGCAAGAGGTCTATTTGCAACTGCATATTCTATTTTTACACCAAATCTACTACCATCTTCAAAATAATCCTCGATTGTTTTTCTTAGATAACTAACACACAGAACAAACTCATCTACTCCTCCTTGCTTGACCCATTCTATGAGATGCTCTAAAAGCGGTTTTTCTCCTAGTGGAAGCATTGCTTTTGGAAGAAATATGGTATATGGCTGAAGCCTTGTACCAAGACCGCCCGCTAGAATAACTGCTTTCATGTGAATTATTCTGGATTTCTGGTATTTATGTTGAAGGATGAAAAGACTTTGTTATCTTCAAAGTCTTTCTCAGAATGTCTTCTGGATTTTTTCCAAAAATTATGATCATGGCTTCTTTTCCAAAATCGCCAGTGTGAAATACAATATCTGGTGGCGTTTTTCGGTTCTTTATTGCTGCCTTGATGCCCCATGATACAGTATTACCTTCCCTTTCTTTAATTCCTGATGGCTCTGCACTTCTATCATACGATGAAACTTTTAGCCCTCTTGAGATTGCATTTTTTATTGTTTTTTTGTCATACTTTAGATTCAGACCAGATCTGATTGTAGGAAACTTTCTTGTTATTTCTAACACTGCTGATGCCACATGTTTAGAGCCACCATACTTGAGGTGGCCTGCAACAGTCACATGTTTTCCTGTTTTGACAATTCTTCCTTCCAGTCCCATTATGTCGTTTAGAGATGATGGTTTTTGTAATGAATAAACAAAATTTGTCTGGCATTCTGGAATGTGTTCATAAATGGAATCAATTGAGCAAAATTTTGATATTGCATCTGATAGGTGTCCCTCAACCTCATCACCTTTTGCATGCATGGTTATAGCAAGACCTTTCCCAATCTTTGTGGACTTTTTCATAGACTCTACTGTGAAAAGGCGTGCTGCATCCACGGCGTCTGGCAATTTTTTTCCTCTTGCAATGTTTGCACACAGAGATGCTGAAAAAGTACATCCGCCTCCATGATTTTCAAATTTCAGTCTATCATGAGAAAAGATGTAAAATTTTTTGTCATCTAAAAGAACATCTACAACTTTAGAGCCTGATAGAAAATGCCCACCTTTTATTATGACATTTTTTGCACCAATTTTTTGAATCTTTTTTGCTGCATTTTTCATATCATTTAACGACTTGATCTTAAGACCTGAAATCTTTTCAGCCTCTGGTACATTTGGAGTAATGATATGTGAAAGAGGGATTAGTAATTTTTTAAAATCTAGAAAAGAATTTTTTGTTTGAAGATCGCCGCCAGTGGTAGATTTGAATATGGGATCAAGAATTATTGGAATTTTAATTTTTTCAAGTTCTGAATATATTACTCTGACTGTATGCTTGTCGTAAACCATTCCTATCTTTATTGCATCCAAGCGAAAGTCTTCAAGAACTGATCTTATCTGGCTTTTTACAAGAGATGGTTTGACTGGTACTACATCAAAAAATTTTCGTGTATTCTGACTTGTAATTGCCGTAATTACACTTAGACCGTATGCCCCAAATGCATTGAATGTCTTCATGTCTCCTTGTATGCCTGCGCCTGATGAAGGATCAGAGCCTGCAATGGACAAAATATTCATGATCTAATGTTTAGAAACTCACGTTTAAATCCAATTACTGGCTAAAAATAGTAAATTGAGTACCCAGATGAATTCCGCCCGAAGGGGTGTTGCTACAGATGAAATGAAAGCCGTTGCACGCGATGAAGATGTAACACTAGAGTGGCTAATTCCAAAGATTGCAAATGGTTCCATTATAATTCCTCATAACAATTTCCGACCACAAAAGATCCGAGTGGTTGGAATAGGAAAAGGAATGAAGACCAAAGTAAATGTAAACATTGGAAATTCGACTCTAAACCAAAACCTGGAAGAGGAAGTCAAGAAAGCAGAAGTTGCAATAAAATATCATGCTGATACTATAATGGATCTAAGCGATGGGGGTGATGTTGGTGTATTTAGGAGAAGGCTGTTAGAAGCTGCACCAATAGCGTTTGGAACAGTGCCTGTTTATGAGGCATATAATTACGGAGTTGAAAAACACAAGAATCCTCTTGATATTACAGAAGATGATTTTCTCAATGCTTTTGAGCGTAATGTAAAAGATGGAGTTGACTATACAACCATCCATTCTGGAATTACAAAAGATATTGCAAAACGTATTCTTGCAGTAAAAAGACATGCTGGAATAGTGAGCAAGGGAGGCACTATCACAGCTGCATGGATGCTAAAGTATGACAAAGAAAATCCATACTATGAACACTTTGATTATCTTATAGAGATTGCAAGAAAATACGATGTTACCTTTAGTTTGGGAGACGCACTAAGACCTGGCTCTATTCTTGATTCTCATGATGAACTCCAAGTTCAAGAAATGATCAATATCTCACGACTTACTAAAATTGCACATGAAAAAGATGTTCAAGTGATGGTTGAGGGACCAGGGCATGTTCCACTCAACGAAGTTGCAGCAAATGTAAGACTAGCTAAATCTCTAATTGGTGAAGTGCCATACTATGTACTGGGACCTTTGGTGACAGATATTGCATCTGGACATGATCATATAGCAAGTGCAATTGGTGCAGCAATTTCTGCAAGTGAAGGTGTAGATCTTTTGTGTTATCTTACTCCTGCAGAACATCTTGCATTACCTAATGCCGAAGAAGTCAAGGCAGGATTGATTGCATATAGAATTGCAGCACATGCAGGAGACTTGGTCAAGCTACGAGACAAAGCAATCAAGTGGGACATGGAAATGACTGAAGCAAGAAGAACTCTGAACTGGGAAAAACAAATTGCGTTATCAATTGATCCAGAGGAAGCATCTCGTATTCATGCACGAAGTGGACAATTAAAGGGAAATACAGTTCCATGTACCATGTGTGGGGGTGCTTGTGTTTACATCATGTTGCCACAGCAGAGATTTGCTACAACTGAAGTAGAAAAGTTACAGCAAACTGGCTAGTACTTTATCAAGACTAGGCACTGTTTCAAATTTTACCAAATCTGCAGGTGCTATCCATTGGTATTCCGAGTTTTCCCAGTTTAATTTTATTTTGTGTTCTTTGACTGAAAACAAAAATGGAAAAATTAACCATTCATGATTTTCGTATTGGGGGGAATCTGTTCTCATTTGAGATGCTGCCTTGATGAGAGTAATTTGGTTTTCAGTAATACTAGTTTCTTCTAGTATCTCTTTTTTTGCTCTGTATAGGGGATCTTCATGACCTTCTATGATGCCGCTTATACCTGCCCAGAGATCTTTCATTGATCTCACTTTGTTACTTCGTTTTAAAATTAGGTACTTGCCATCTTGAATTAAAAAAGATGTCACTATTTTGGTAGATTTCAATTATTTTTCTACAGTGCTTACCATTGTAACAAGCTTTTTGTATGCTTCGTCAAGATCAGCATTCTTTGCTAGTCTCTCCTTTGCACTTGAGATGTACTTGATCATTTCTTCAGTCTTGTTCTCTTGAATTAAAATAAGCATTCTTCCAATGTCCTTCCAAAACTCTTCTGCATATCTTCTAATTTCAGGATTTGAGATTATTGTTTCAATGAGTTCTTGAGGTTCTGTCATGATTCCTGCAGTGAGAAGTTTCTGGGCTTTGAAAGTGGTTCCAGCCATTTTTTCCACTAGGGTGAAATTTTCTTCCTTTGCAAATATGTTGGCAAGTGCCAAGTTTATTAGATGTGGCATTCCAAGTACGATTGCTATTTTTTTATCATGTTCTGCTGCATCTATCTGGACAAAATTTGCTTCTTCAAACAATGATTTTGTAACTGCCATCTCTTTTTTTGCATCGCGAATTGGAATTGATATTATATTTTGACCCTTTAGCTTTTTAGTTCCTGGACCAAACATGGGGTGGATACATATTGGATTTACCTTGTCTGGTATCTTGGAAAGTGCCGCTGCGGTTTTTGTTTTAAGAGAAGAGATGTCTATCAAATAAGAATCTCGTTTCATCTCTTTTGCAATTAGTCTTATTGTTTCAGGTGTACGTTTTACTGGAATGCATAAAATAACGTAATCTGCTGTTAGGATTGCTCCTACGAGGGACTGTGCCTTTGTAACAGACTTGTTCAAAATCTCTTTCTCAGAGTCATATCCTATTATGTCGTAATCTTTTTCAAGAAAATATTTAGAGAACCATTTTCCCATTTGGCCCTCTGCGCCAATTATTGCAATCTTTTTTTTCATCGTTTTGCTTTCAACCATTCCTCTATTATTTGCATTCCCTGATTAAGTGTATCTTCTGGTTGGCAGGCTGATATTCTGATAAACCCTTGATAATTTCCAAATCCTTCTCCTGGTGCTATTGCCACCCCCATGTCTAAAAGTCTGTTTGTGAAATCTATTGAATCAAAGTTCTCCTGTCTTACCTTGGCAAACAAGTACATTGCTCCGTCTGGCTCTACAAAGTCCAATTCCATGGTTTTCGCTTTTTTCAATATGGATTCTAACCTGTTTTTGATGGTTCTAGTGTTGCCAGTTGTGTCAGCCTCTAATGCCTTCATGGCTACATATTGGATGGGCTCTGAAACATTTGTTAACGCAAGGGCCTGAAGTTTTGCCATCTTTTCTACTATCTCTGGACTTGATATGGCATACCCAATCCTAAAGCCTGTCATGGCATGTGATTTTGAAAATGACTGTGTCACTATGGATTTGTTGTATCTGTAAGCAAGGATGCTTTTCCATGGCTTGTTTGCATATGCTGAATAAATCTCATCACTTAACACATACAAGTTATTTTTCATTGCCAATTCCATTATCTGGTCTTGTAGTTCAACTGGGAGGATCTTACCAGTTGGATTATTTGGATAATTGAGAACTAGCATTCTAGTATTTTCATTTATGGTCTTCTTGATGTCCTCTATTTTTGGTTCCCACTTGTTTTCAAGTGTTGTATGTATTGTTCTCACCTTGACTCCTGAATTGAGAGCATTGTCTCTGTATGCCGGCCACGCTGGTTCTATTACTATGATCTCGTTTCCTGGATTTAGTAGACTAGAGATTGCAAGAAATACTGAGAAACGTGCTCCTGGTGACACCATGATATTTTGAGCTGATACTTCGGCACCAAATTTTTCTGTAACATATTTTGCAAGTGCCTCTCTGAAGTCTGACATTCCTTTCGAGTCTCCATATTTTGTATATCCTTTGGAATAGACTTCGGATAGTGCACTGCGTACACTCTCTGGTGGAAGAAAGTCCGGTTCACCTACTTCCATGTGAATTATTTTTTTTCCTTCTTTTTCCAATTTTTTTGCTTTTAAAAATACTGACATGTGTGTCTGTTTATCTACTGACTGGATCTTGACAGATTCGTTTAATAGAAAATTCAACATTGTCATTCCAGTTTTTTCATCAAGGTCTATCTCTTTACACAATGCAAGTACACTGGCGCGCAGTTGATTCTCTCTTTCTTCGTTTGTAACTCCAATGCCAAGATTGTTTTTTAGATTTCCAATCTCTTTTGCTATATCATTTCTTTCCTTGAGTAATCTGATAACATCAAATGTAATCTTGTCTATCTTGTCGCGTAATTTGTTAATGTCAGACATTTCTTACTTGATGACTGGCGGAATAAGGCCTGCTCTAATTGCATGGTCTGCAAGTACCACTGATACTAGTGAATCTACTACCGGGGGCGCACGAGGAACCACACATGGGTCGTGTCTTCCCTGAACTATCAAGGAAGCTGGTTTTTTTGTATGAAGATCGACAGTTTGTTGTTTTTTTGCTATTGATGATGCTGGTTTGAATGCCACTCGCAAGACAATTGGCATGCCTGTGGATATTCCACCTAGTATGCCTCCTGCATTATTGGTTTTAGTTTGAATTTTTCCATTTTTGATTACAAATTCATCATTATTCTCAGAGCCATGTAAAGTGGAACCATGAAAACCGGAACCGAATTCTACGCCCTTTACAGCAGGAATTGAAAACAAAGCCTTGCTTAGGTCTGATTCAAGTGAGCCAAAGATTGGCTCACCAAGTCCTACTGGTAAATTTACTGTTAATGATTCAATTACGCCTCCTATGGAATCTCCCTTTCGTCTTGCAGTAAGAATTGTTTCGCGCATCTTTGCTGCAATTTTAGAATCAGGACATCTTACTTCGTTATTGTATACAGAATTTTTCATCTTCATTGTTGCATGATCTTTCATTTTTACACTTCCTACTTGACAAGTATACGAAAAAGTTTCAATCCCCAGTGTCTTTACAAGTAGTTTTCTTGCTATGGCTCCTGCCATCACAAATGTAGCTGTTAGTCTTCCTGAAAATCTACCTCCTCCTCTGATATCATTGAATCCATTGTACTTTACAAATGCTGGATAATCAGAATGACCAGGTCTTGGTTTTAGTGTGATATTGTCATAATCTCTTGAATGCTGATCCTTGTTCCAGATTATCATTGTAATTGGGGCTCCTGTGGTATGTCCCTTGTATACTCCTGAAAGAATCTCTGCCTTGTCCTCCTCTTTTCTCTGAGTAGTAATAACGGATTGACCGGGCTTGCGTAAATCTAGCATGACTTGAATATCTTTTTCTGCAATTTCTAACCCTGCCGGGCAACCATCTACTGTTGCACCAATACACTTGCCATGACTTTCACCAAAACTTGTAAAAACAAAACGTTGTCCTATGCTGCTTGAAGACATGATGAAATTCTCTTTTACGTGCTTATAATCCTTCTAGGAATTACATGCTTTGAAATTATTTGAAAATTCAAATTATAAGATTTGCGCCAATCTTTCTCATATCTTCTACAAATGTTGGATATGAGACATCGACAGAATCCGGATCAGTTACAGTGCAATTTCCAACAAACATGCCTACTATGGCAAAAGCCATGAAGAGTCTGTGGTCATCTGATGACTCTAGTTCTGCACCTTTGAGGACTTTTGGAGTGTCTAAAATCAATCCATCTTCTTTCTCTGTTACTACAATTCCAACCTTCGCAAGCTCTTTTGCCAAAATTGCTATCCTATCAGTCTCTTTGAATCTTGCATGTTTTACATTGTAAATTTCAATTGGCTTTGATGTTTTTAGGGCAAGAATTGCCATTGGTGGGAGCAAGTCAGGATTGTTTGAAAGGTCAAACCTTCCGCCATTGAGAAGTTTTGGAGAAACAAGTGTTATTTTTTCTCCCAAGGTTATCTTGACTCCTAGTCTTTCCAAGTATGACAATATTTCTCTGTCTCCTTGTGGTAAATCTCCCAACGATGCATCAATTGACATGTCTTCTCCTAACAGTACTGCTGCAGAAAGCAAAAGGGCCATGCTTGAAAAATCTGATGGAACTACAAAGTCTGATGGTTTGTATTTTTGATTTGCAATGTTGTATTTTTTGTATGGTGATACAGCATCAACTGTAACACCGAATTTTTTCATTGTAGCAATGGTAGAATCAAGATATGGCTTTGATACAAGCTCTCCATCTATTTCCAACGTGATACTGTTTTTCATTTTTGGACCTGCGATAAATAACGCAGAAATAAACTGGCTTGAGATTGAACCTGATATGTGGGTATTTCCACCATCTGATCTACCTTTTACGGTGACAGGAGGTTTGCCATCAGATGATGTACACTCTACACCAAGTTGTGTGAGTGCATCTAAGAGTGGCTGCATCGGTCTTTTTTGCAAACTGGAATCCCCCGTAAGTGTTATTTTTTTATCAGAAAGAGAAGCAATTGCTGTTGCAATTCTAATGGTGGTACCCGAATTTGATGCATCAATTTGACTGGCCTGTGGAATTATTTCTCCGGTACTTTCAACTGTTACGGTGGAATCATTGATTTCTATTTTTGCTCCAAAGACTTTGCATGCATTTACTGTTGCTAACGTATCTCTTGAGAGTAGCACGTTTCCTAGTGTGCTTTTTCCATTTGCAAGTGATGCAAGGAATATGGCTCTATGAGAATAACTCTTGTTTGGAGGACACGATATCGTTCCTGATAAAGTGGATTTGTCGACTTTACATTTCATAAACTTCAGCCTTTTTGTTGTTTATTGGTGAAACAATGATGCTTCCTTCTTGTGATGCAAATACTTTTTTTATGCTTGACACTTTATCGTTTTTTACTACAGCTGCTATTGATGGTCCATTGCCAGATACTGATGCCCCAAGTGCACCGCTGTCTAACAGGTCCGTTAAAATTTTTGCCTCTGACCCTAGAATGGCTGATGTTGCAAGGCCATTGAGTGTCATTGCATTCCAATAGTCTGACTTGTTGGCAAGATCCCATGCTTGTGAGAACACTCCGTTTAGGATCTTGAGTTTTTTCACATTGCCTCTTCTTCTAGACTTGGGAATGAAAATTACTGCAGTCAAATCTTCTGATGCTTTTTCTGATTTTATTATTTTTATGTTAGAGTTGTCTGTTACTACAAATCCTCCAAAGTAGCATGCACATGCGTCATCAAAGGCACCTGTTATGCTTACTTTGGATTTGATGGATGCGTGTACACCGTCTTTTAAAATGTCAAGATCACTTGCTTTGGGTCTGAATATCTTTGCACATGCAAGCGATATGACTGATGAAATTGCACTTGAACTCTTTAATCCATATCCTGAAGGAATTTCTGATTTTACAAAAATTGTTATCTTATTTTTTTCAAGTTCTGATTTTGGAACTGATGTCTCTACAACATTTCGTATTAAACGTGAACTAAGGTTTGATTCCTTGTTATCAAATATTATTCCCTTTCCGGGCTGGGTTTCTACAATTGCTTCTATTCCTAATGATATGCCAAGTGTTGCGCCTTTGCCTGTTGCAATGGCATTAACAATTGAGACTGCACCATGCATACTTGCTTTTACTTTACTCATCTCTAGAATCTCCCAAGCAGGGTTAATTTCATGGCTTGCTGCGGTGCAGGTTTGCCAGTCCAAATCTCAAATGACTTCATCGCTTGAGCAAGAAGCATTTCCCACCCATATATGATGGTCGCACCTTGATTCTTTGACTGATCAATCAAAGGAGTTTCTACTGGCAAATAGACGATATCATACACGATGGAATCTTTACCGATGTTTCTAGTAGATATGGGACAGCCAATTCCTTTGAGTCCAACTGATGTGGCATTTACTAGAAACTTGTATTTGCTGACTGTTTCTCCTGCTGCTTCTAGATCGAGATAATCTGATTCTAGTCCTAGGCTTTGAGCAAACTTGACCATTTCTTCTGCTCTCTCGCGAGTTCTGTTTGTGATGGTGATTTTACGAACTTTTTCTTTAGCAAATCCTGCAATGATTGCTCTTGCAGCCCCTCCTGCACCAATTAGCAAAACATCCGAACCCTTGGAATCAATATTTCTCTGTTTTATTGGTTCCAGGAATCCATCAACATCTGTGTTATGGCCCTTGAAATGGCCATTTTCATTGACTACTGTATTTGTGGCACCAACCACTTTACATTCATTGTCTGATCCATCGAGAAATTTCATCATGTCAACTTTGTGGGGAATTGTAACGTTGAATCCTGCAATATTGATTTTTTTTAGCGCTTCAACTTCATATTCCAATTCTCCCTTTGGAATCCTATATGCAATGTATGTGCAATCAAGACCTGAAAATAAAAAAGCTGCATTATGAAGCGCAGGTGAAAATGAATGATCTATTGGGTCTCCTATGACAGCATAGGTCTTGGTCATTGTTTTCTACCTGATGAATCGTGATTTAAGCGATTAGGGAACATGTGGATATTATTTGAAATATCTTAGATTCCGTACTTGTCGCTTTGAGAATATATTTTCTTGAGTCTTGAACCACATTTTGGACATGACGGGTCTTGATGTAAAGTGGCACAATCTAGGCAAACAAAATTTCCTTTAGATGTTCTAGTTGAACTGTATTGGTATATTATGATGAATACTATAGCTGCAACCCACACTAGTATCAAAAATAATACCAGTCTAAACATACCAAGTAGTATTGTCACTATTGTAGCTAAAATGACTACATTTCGTGGCATGTTATTCTGAGCTACTTTTGGGTTCACAGTATCTTTTTCGTGTTTCTTTTATAATAAGGGTAGCATTGGTGTTTTGCACCGTCACAGATCAATTAATTAATGTAAACTGTATTGATGGAAATATTGAAAGACAAGGATGATGTTGCT
>DATEZN010000196.1:0-6936 GCA_035255545.1 Nitrosotalea sp.
TGATGCTCACTCCAAGTATGTCACATGTTGCAAGCGAGAGAAGCTTTCTGTTGTTTTTAAGATCGAAAAAGTCCATTATCAAGAGATTGATTCCTTGTTCTTCTGTTGTTGCCAAAATTGCCTCGGTATTATCATGTGATAACCTGACAAGATACCGATGGTCTGAAAAGCCTGGCATGTTTTTCAAGCCGTCGAACGTCTTCATGATGGGCTCTGCAAACCTGTGTCCCATTGAGAGTGGAATCTGCAGAGGTATTGTTGCCACATTCAAAAGCGAGATCTCACCGTCTTTGTCCTTTGCAATTGCAGATGCAATCTTGACTAGCTTTTCAATTGTCTTTTTGTTAAAGACCACCATGATTCTGTAACTTTTTCTTTCTGCGGGACCAATGTTTGCAACAAGTGGTGCATAGTGCTCTATCTCTTTTTTTGAAATGTACAACTTGTAGACTGAAAATCCGATCAATATCCAAATTATTGCAATCACCCAGCTAAGTGGGTTGTATATGAGCAAAAATATTGCAAGTCCTGCCTTGCAGATTATTCCAATTATTGGCATAAGGGGAAACAGTGGAATCTTGAATCCATAGTCAAGCTTGTGACCATATAATCTTCTAATGTTAATTCCGGCCCAGTTTACCTGTGTGAATAAAAACAAAAACATGACACCTGCCACAAGTGCAATTTGTTCTAGTGGCAACCATGATGCCATTATTATCATGATAACACCTGATGCAATTATTGCAAAGTGTGGTGTATGGTATTTTTTGTGAATAGAACTAAAGATGTATGGTAGATTGTACTGTCTACCCATTGCAAATGATACCCTGCTTGATGAAAATGTTGTTGCACTAAGTGCTGCAATGCTTGACACTAGTCCACCGACAAAGACAAGTGTTGTACCATATGGAATTAGATATCCTGCAGCTTTTGCAATTCCTACATCTTGATTGTCGCCGATGAACTGCCACACTTCTTTACCAACCTTTGATGAATCAATTCCTCCCAGAAATACAAATGTAAATACGATATAGAGTACAGTTACTGCTCCCAGTGTGATGAAGATGGCCTTTGGAATATTCTTTTTTGGATTTTTTACCTCTTCGCCTGCTTGGACAATTATTTCATATCCCTCAAATGCGATAAATGTAATTCCCATTGCCAAAATGAATCCAGTCATTCCATTTGGAACAAAGTGCTGAAAGTTTACTGCCCAGTTGTGATTTACAAAACTCATTGCATAAACTCCCGAAGATATGAGAATGATGATTATGACTAGCTGCATCATAGTCAGTCCGTTTCCAATCTTTCCTGTAAGTGAGACTCCTCGATAATTTACATATGTGAAAAGTATGATGGATAAAATTGCAATAATTTTCTCTAGTGGTATTCCTCCATACTGGGACGCAACTCCAGCACTGGTTAGTATGCTTCCAAAAAAGTCTCCAATTGATACTGCATACAAACTTCCTGCTATCATGTGGGCAAACCATGCAATCCATCCACTGATGAACGCATTTGGTCTTGGTAGTCCCTCTTTTACCCATCTGTAGCCTCCGCCTGCCTCTGGAAATGCAGAGCCAAGCTCGGCATATGTCAAGGCAGTGAAAAAGCTGATTATTCCACTTGCAAGAAATACTATCATGAGTGCTGGTCCACCTTCGTGCATTGCAGGACCTACCAGGTTGAAGATTGCACCTCCAATCATTGCTGCAATTCCAATCATTGTGATGTCAAGCAACGAGAGGCTTCGGACAAGACCTGCGTGCGAATCATGTTCCATAAGCTATCTATTCGTGAGCTCTGGGTGGTAGAATAAATCTCTACTTGTAGATCTTTTGTAAATAGGCACGAATCTTTGACAAATGTGGAATGGATGTTGTCTATTGGTTCCAGTTTTTCTTGTTCCCAATCCTAAAATAACTAATCTTGATTTTGTATTCCATGCGAGCCAGTGAACGATCACTGCCACGGCAGAGGAAACTCCTCCCTCCTTGCAGCAAGTGTGATCCGGAGACGGATAATCAGAGATGATTGGCAACAGCACAGAAAAAAATCCTACCTGGCGTACTATGATGGTAAAGCCTGAGGTTTCCAGCAAAGGAATGAAAAATCTGCCCCACGCGGAGAAAGGCCAAATCAAACAATAAGCGCTGCACTTTGTTTAGGTAGGCCGCATAGCGTAATATCGTGAAAACAGAAGGAGGGTTACGGCTGGCACGCATTTTTTTTAAAATGACTTTAAAATAATTTCTACTCTTTCTTTTCTTCGTCGAATTTATCTACCCAGTGAGTTCTTGTTTCGTATTGATATGTGGGTGGTGGACTGTTGTCTACTCCACGCTTTGCTGCATCTTTCATCTTCTTGTTACTCCACATGAAAATTCCTACTGCAATAATTCCTGCAAATCCTGCCATTGCATAAATTGTCATAGTTGAAAGACCTTGAGCTGTTGCAGTACCTGTATTTGTAGATGCACTTGTGGTTGTTGAAATTGCTGGGTCTCCCTGAACTTCTAATCCGTTTGCATGTCCGTCTGCATCAAGTGTACCAGAGCTTGCTCTTTCAACTATTGTCAAGTGATACTTGTCAGAACCTGATGTAAAGTCTACATCGATATTAGCTACCTTCAATGATCCTTGATAAAGATCACTTTGGCCATATGCAAATGAAGTTACTGCCACCTTTGTTCCGTTATACCCTAGACCTGCTGCATCACTAAGTGTGTATGCTGGGTCGAAAAGGGTGTTCCACTTTTCAATTGGATAGCCTGTGAGAGGACTTGCATCTAATAGGCTGATGTTGAGAGGACCTTCTGCAGCGGTTCCTTTCAATACGTTGTAAACATCTGGTAACTCGTTCTGGATTATTCCTATTGGTGAATTAATGTCCAAGTTTCCTAGATTACTAGTTGAGATGACTGCTGGACCTGTCATGTTGAATCCCATCCATGACATGTCGAATACTGTTGGGGTGTCTCCATTGCTCTTGTATAACATGTATCCTGTTAGTGTTGGAGTTAGTGTTATTTTGTAATCTACGGTGGCACCTTGACTGTCACCATTTACTTGAACTTGATAATCTACTTTTAAATCTGAAAATGTTGCTGTTGTCTTTCTCTGTGTTGCAAGTAGTGTGTTTAGTGTTTCCATGAGTGATTTGATACTTGGATTGTTACTTGCAGTGCCAGAAAATGTGTATGTTTCATTTTTGCCATTCAGAAGATCTTTTAGTTTTCCACCATTTGAATAATCAATTTCAACGTTCTTTGTAAACTTGAATTCTGGTGTAATTGGAGCTCCGGAAATTGGCAAGTATGCATTGAAATCTACTGTTGCAAAAATCGGTGAAACTGTTCCTATTACTAGTAAACTTAAGACGGCTGATGCTAAAAGAAGTCTCTTAGTCACGAAACTGAATTTTCTTCAAGATAGTAATAAATCTTAGCATTAATTTTTGGACTAGATAATTTTTCTGTCATGTAGTGGCAAGAGTAATATTTAGTTGGTGTAAGTTACTAATCTCACGGGGCAATTGGGAAAATGATTACAATTCTAGCAGGTGGAACCGGTTCTGTAAAACTAGTACGCGGTGTGGCAACTCAGACTCGAGATATTTCTGTAATATCAAATGTTGGTGACAATTATTGGCTGTATGGATTGTACATCTGTCCTGATATTGATACAATTCTTTACGGACTAGCAGATGTCTTGGACACTGACAAGGGTTGGGGAATTAAAAAAGACACTTATGGATTTTTACGTCAGATGGAAATGCTCGGAGAAGAGACTTGGTTTAACATTGGTGACCGAGATGCTGCAATCCACCTCTTGAGAACAAACATGCTCAAAAATGGAAAGAACTTGTCTGATATTACAGAATGGATGTGTCAGAAATTCGCTATTGATACAAAAATTATTCCAGTTACTGATAACAGCGTAGAGACAAGAATTGTAACTACAAAAGGTGACTTGCATCTACAAGAATATTGGGTAAAACACAAAGGGCAAGACAAGGTTGACGGGATAAAATACATCGGAGCTGACAAGGCACGAGCAAATCCTGCCGCAGTAAATGCAATCCATGATTCTAAACTAGTGATAATTGCACCAGGTAATCCTTTGACTAGTATTGGACCAATTCTATCCATCAAAGGAATAAGAAAGGAATTGTCCAAGTCCAAGAAAAAAGTTGTAGTTGTTAGTCCACTAGTTGGAAATCAAGCAGTAAGCGGTCCTGCAACAAAATACATGGAAGCAGCTGGAATGGAAGTCTCAGTTTATGGTCTTGCAAAAATGTATTCCGAAGTTGCATCACACATGGTAATTGATTCTTCAGATAGATTGCTAACAAGAAAGATTGAAAACTTGGACATGAAAGTTTACGAAACCAAGATAAAGATGAAAGACAAAAAGGACGAAGAAGCATTGGCGTCATTTATTCTAAAACAAGTACATGTCTAACTCGCGCGTCGGCGCAATAATTCCGGTAAAAACTTTTTCTCGTGCCAAGACTCGTCTTGGATTGTCACCTGAAAAAACTGAGCAAATTTGTAAACTAATGCTTGAATCTGTTTTAGATTCTGTAACAAAGTCTGATGTTATAGAAAAAACAGTTCTTGTAAGCAAAGATGAAAAGGCACTTGATATTGGAAAAAAATTTGGAGCAATTGGAATCTATGATGAATCAGAACAAGGGGTAAACAGTGCGGTCTTGCTTGCAGATAATTACTTTGCAAAAGAAGGCTTTGATGGAACCATGGTGTTTCCTCAAGATATCCCATTGATGCAATCTGATGATATTCGTGTGCTATACCAGATGAGAACATCTGACAAATGTGTTCTTGTGGTACCATCACAAAAATTTGATGGAACAAATGCACTGTTTCGAACTCCTCTTGGTATCATGGAGACACATTATGATGAGGACAGCTACAAGATACATCTGAACACTGCAGAAAAACGAGGTGCGAGCTCTTCACTTGTACTGATTCGAAGAATGATGCTTGACATCGATTATCAGTCTGACTTGAACTTTATCTTGTCATTCTCTGATAGTATAATTGCAAACTCGCTCAGAAAAGTTTTAGGTTAGATACTCTGACTTGATGCAATCTTTTTTGATTCAATGTGTTCTAGGATCTTGATTACCAGTGCAAATAATCCTGTTGTGACAAGTATTACTTCCAAAGTATTTGAAAATGGATTTGATGAATCATTTATTGTTGAACTCTGACTAAGGTTTGAGAGAAAGAACAAGTATGAAAACAAGAAATAGTTTGTTGCCCAATGGACAAGAATTGCAGGCGCAAGACCATATCTTACATAAACCCAGCCAATTATTATTCCAGCCATTGCAGCTTGTGTTACTTTTCCTGGACTCCATGGTGTACCTGAAATGATATGTGCTACACCAAAAAGCAGGCCAATGGTTATGATAAGTATCATTGGTTTTCTGTAATCTGAAATTGAGAGATATTTTGATGGTCTCCATAATGACTTGATTAACGTCTTCCATGATGCACTAGGGGAGTACATCAAAAATAATGGTACGCCGATTAAAAGGACTCGAAATCCGGTCTCTTCTGTCAGTGGAGATATGCCAAGCTGAAAGAACCGTACCAAGTCGTTGCTTGAAGCGGGAGATTCTATTGTCACTCCAAAGCTTTGCTGTACTGCATCAATTGTTACAGAGAATAAAATCAAGATTGAAAACCACGCCATCATGTTTACCATTGCGTTTCCTTGGAATCTTTTTACCTCCCTTGACATCATGTTTGAGAGAGTTTTGAGAAGTGAATTCTCTGGGCCAAAATATGATATTGTAAAGAGAATCAAAAATATTGTCCATGTTACCACAAATGCATCGCCCATCTCAAAAGAGATTGGAACCTTGTAACCAATATCTCCCAAAAACATATCCAGTCCATTGATTGGATATTGGTAGTTGAGCTCTTTTCCAACATCTGAATTATACATGACATACAATCCAATTGGAATTGACAGTATCATTACGCCAAATACTACGGATAATAATCCGGAATATGGAATGAGTAAAGCTTTGATGATTCTATCTAATTTTTCTAGACTTGATATCAATGGACTTCGATGCTTGCTTCTGGAAATCCAAGCTTAACAAGCGTTGTCTTGATTGTATCCCTGTGATCTCCCTGAAGAAATATGTAACCTTCTTTTACAGTGCCACCGCAAGCATAACGAGCCTTTAATTCTTTTACAACTTTTCCTAAATCATTCATCTTTGGATTAACTCCTTCGATCATTGTTCCTTTCTTTTTGAAACGTCTTTCTTCAATTCTAACAACAATCTGTGTTTGATCTTTTTCTAGTTCGCCACAGGCGCATAAGTCGTTAGGAAGTCCGCAAGTGTTGCAGATTACCGCCATTCGCAATAAAAAGTCGAGATCCTACTATTAAGCCTTGTTTATCAGCTCATGTTTTTTTATTTGATTGTATCCATTATTCTTTGTGTCAAAAGATCTAACAAAGAAAGCAGTTGAGCTTTTGCTAAGTGGAGCCACACTGCTAAGTGATCCATGTCCATATTGCAAGGGTGTGCGAGTGATGAAAGACGGTAATGCGTTATGTGTCAGCTGTGGCAAACAAGGCGGAGATCAAATTGACCACATCCCTGTAAAGTTGGAAAAATCTGGAAATCCATCAATTGACAACTTGGAGAAAAAATTACTAGATCTAACGATACAGCTTACCATGGAAAAAGATCTTGAAAAACAAAAACAGATCTTGGAGACGATAAATGCAATAATTGCGATCAAGGAAAAACTTGGGGCTCTCTAGGCACAAAAAGGTATTTATGTAAAGATCCTTAAAGCAGGATTAGTATGAGCAGCAAAAAATCTGCACCACTGCCCGCATCAAGCGCAGGACTGCTAAGATTCTTCGAGGATGAGACTAAGG
>DATEZN010000197.1:0-2294 GCA_035255545.1 Nitrosotalea sp.
CTGCTGCAAATTTGCTTGCACTATTTTCTAATTCTTGAGGGGCCAAACTCATAATATCATCAACTATATCTCGACTGCAGTTCTTTCAAGGTAATCACCGGTGTTAACTCGTCTAGAAGAATTTGTTAAATTAATTGCACCAACGTTTTGTTTTGCAATTGGAGCCTCAGCATACACCATTTTGACAGGCTCTATTACTGGAACAAGTGTATCCAAAAGTGCTGGAATTTTGAAATCATCAATCTTGGTTTGAGACCCTTTGTGGAACACCAAATTTCCAATCATATCACCATGTAGTGTCTGAATCTGGGACAGGGCAAATTCTGCTGACGTAACTAGATCTTCAAGTTCATCTTTCATGCCATTGACAGAATTTGCTGCATGCAATACAATTCCAACAAATTCTTGTAAAAACGACTTGATTTCCGTTTTATCTTGATATTTTGTGAGTAAATATTCAGCTGCATGCATGACTTGCCTTATGTCTTTTAGTTCCTCAACAGAAAGAGTCTCAATAAAGGCATCACCTTCATCCTTGTCTTTTTGAGATATTTTGAGTTCAACTTTGGATGAAAGCGTTCGTATCTTGTCTAAATGTTCAGGCAAGTCAGATTGGCCATCACTCTTTGTGAAATTAAACATGTTCCAAGCCTTACCAGAAATCTAGATTAGGGAACTGCTTGCATATTTTAGAGTCAGCGATTAATTTAGCTTCATCCAAGAGCCTGCTTGAGACTTCGTTTGCTTTGGCAAAGTCTAGAGTTGTACTTCCCAAGTGCGCCGCATCTATTATTATTCCACCCAGTAGCAGAGACAACTCACCTAACTGGAAATCCATTGCAGGCATTAGTGCCAATAGTTTAGAGCGAATTGTTCTGACAACAGATATCGTAGGTGACAAGACAGTCGGTACATTTCCTAATCCCACTATACAGTCAAGACTTCGCCTTATCTGTCTGAGAGATTCTATAGTATAGGATAGTTCCTGTTCATATTTGACTTGTTTTTCAAGTGTAGCAAGTAACGTACGGTCAGTATCAAGTCGCTTGTACAGGTCTACATTATTTTGATTTACATCGTGGCGGTGTTGTGTAAGAATATCAAGCAAGCCATCCACAATCTCAGTAGCATAGTCAATTCTCGGTTTTATTGTACTTGCACGTACGAGTTGGCTTTTACTTTCATTCTCTATTACCCATTTTGATTGATTTATCATCCCAGCATAAAACCTGACTTTGTACTTATACGGTGCTTGTTACATCATATGGTGTCACCATGGTAACACAAGCGACAGATACAGCTTAGTATTTTTTCGAATCTTTGTTCAATGAATTTAGCTATTCAGCTTACCTTCCAACTTGATAATTCCACTCAATGGTCAAAGGTCAAGATCTAGCTGTAAGCCTTGAAGAGTTTGGGCTGAGTAAATACGAAGCCCAAGCCTATGTCACGCTCATTACAAAGGGTACAATTTCTGCAGGTGAACTTGCATACTATTCCAACCTACCAAGAACCAAGGTTTATCCAACATTACTAAAACTTGAACGAAAAAAGATTGCAATAATATCAAAAAGTAAACCAATCATGTGTACGGCCATTGCACCAGAAGACGCTTTTGACGAAATTATCCAAGAACAAATTAATCGAGTAAATGCAATGAATAGTCTCATTACAAAATTAAAACAACTAAGTGAAGATAGCAAAAAAGCAAGAGGTTCAGAAGAACAGCGATATTTCCATTTGACTGCAAATTACGTATTCAAACAACTACAAACCATGATAGAGGGCTCCAAGACATCAATACACATTGTAATTGATTCATGGGGACTCAATCTATTGTCGCAGTGTAAGGAAGTTCTCCTCCATGCATTACGAAAAAATATCGATATCAAAATGGTCATTCCTACAAGCCTTGTAGGCTCTGAAACATTCCATGGATTACCAGCAGGAATCAAGATAAAGACATCAGACATTGCACAAAATATTTTCACTTTTGATGATTCTGAAATTCTCATGATAAATGCCAACAATGGAAAAGGTGCAATATTTCACTCAAATGACGTATTAGGAACTAATCAGGTCAAGTCATTTGATCAAATATGGAAAAATGGAATCAAGATTAGCAATCTAGGTGACATGACAAAGAGTGATGCCCAAGAGACACTAAAAGCAATCCAGTTGATAACGCAAAATGGATTGGGGTATGTTTTGAATTCCATGATAAACTCAAAAAATAAAGCAGTAGACATTTTGAATTTCTTGAATAAAAATGGAATTGATCTTGAATCAAAGAC
>DATEZN010000198.1:0-2251 GCA_035255545.1 Nitrosotalea sp.
GGTAAAAGATATCGGATTCATGATAGATCTGTACCAGGCACACCGGATATATCTAACAAATCCAAAAAAATTGCGATCTTCATTGATGGGTGTTTCTGGCATGGGTGTGATACGTGTTACAAGAAACCGCGCACAAATGCAAAATATTGGGAAAATAAAATATCTAAAAATAGAGAAAGGAGGATGTACGTTATTAGGAATCTACATGCAAATAACTGGAAAGTACTTGAATTTTGGGAGCATCAGGTAATCCAGAAGCCAAAAATCGTGGTAAAGGAAATATCGAGGCACCTTTGAGGGTAAGATGATGTCAGAAAAACTTGATTTCAAGATTAGCTCTGGGTTGAAGACCATAATTGGCCAGTAGCTTATCACTGATGACATTATGGCAATTTTTGAATTAGTAAAAAATTCATATGATGCATGTTCTAAAAAGGTCGACATTGTTTTTCATAAGATAAAAAAAAGTAGCAAATATGAATCTAAAATCTACATAATAGATCATGGTAAAGGAATGTCCCGTGATGATATTGAAAATAAATGGTTGTTTGTTGGATTTTCTGATAAAAAAATCACGCTCGATAATGTAAAGAAATACGAACAGAAATCAAAAACCAAGGGAAGGATTTTTGCAGCAGGGGCAAAAGGAATTGGAAGGTTCTCTGCAGATCGATTGGGCAGCAAATTAGACATGTATACAAAAAAAGAAAATGAATCGACATTTCATCATCTACATATTGACTGGGACAAATTTGAGAATCAAAATGATGAATTTCAAAACATAAAGGCCTTGTATTCAACTGTTGGGGATACGCCACACGAGATTCATTCCAAGATCAAGAATGGGACGGTGCTCATAATTTCAGAATTAAATGATGGGTGGGATAAAAAAAAATTATTGCGATTGAAACGTCATCTGCAAAGACTTGTTAATCCATCTACTCAGGAAGAACAAGATTTCAAAATACATCTAATTGCAGATGAATATGTTAACGAGGATGCACTGGAAAAAAATGAGCATGACAAAGTAAATGGACAAATAAGAAATATCGTATTTGAAAAACTAGGAATTAAGACAACGAATATAGTCTACAGCATAAAAGATGGAAAAGCTGTCACTGAACTTAAGGACAAGGGTAGAACTCTGTTCAAAGCTACTGAAATAAATGAATACAAAAAATTGGATAATGTGAATATATGGATTTTTTATCTAAATGTGGAAGCAAAATCTGCATTTACAAAAAATATGGGCACTGAACCAAAAAATTATGGTTCAATATTTGTCTATAAAAATGGGTTTAGAATTCACCCGTATGGTGATGTAGGTGATGATTGGTTAAGTTTGGACAGGAGGAAAACTCAGGGTTACAAGAGATTTTTGGGAAATCGTGATGTTATAGGCAGAGTGGAAATTTATGGACCGCAACTCGAATTTATCGAAGCATCCAGTCGTGATAATGGATTCATAATGAATGATGCCGTTGAGCAACTGAAAAATGCATTTATGGATGCACATCGACGTCTTGAAAGATATGTAGTGGAAGGAATAGATTGGGATTCTTTAGATGAAGAACAAAAGCCGAAAGATCCTGCCAAAATGGATATTTCTGGAGCCATCACAGAGATTTTAGGTCAAGTAAAAGACCCGCAAAAAAATATTCAATTCAACACTCAGGAGGTGTTGGCCATAATCAAAGAAAGACAGCAAGAGAACATGCCAGAAATAATACACAATATTGAATCGTTGAAAAAAATTATACCACCAAAAGCGAGAAAATATGTAGATAGCCAACTTACGCGGATGAGAAAAATCACGAGAACATTATCTAGTGAAAAAAATGAGATTCAGAAAAGATTGGACGTAAAAATACGGGAATCATTATTTCTAAGCAAAGCAATTTCTTCTGATAAAGACGTGATTCTTAATCTAAATCACGCAATCAAGATTGCCTCTCAAACTATCAAAAGCCACATCTACGAAATAAATAAAAAAATCAAAGCCGGTGATGGGATGGGCCTCATAACTCCATTACTTGACAAGATCAGTCTAGAAAATCAAAAGGTTCAGGTAATAGCAGAAATTGTGACTAACGCACGATTCAACTTGAAGGTTAATTGGATTACAGAAGATCTAGTTCGGTACGTAAAAGAATATCTTGAAACAATATTGCCTAAAACATCGGAAGGCTTGAAAGTCAAGTACCGAGATGCAGACATTCAATTTGAAACAAAATTCAGACCTATTGATCTT
>DATEZN010000199.1:0-8537 GCA_035255545.1 Nitrosotalea sp.
CGCTTCTGACGCATCATCTACATCATCTACAAAGAAGGCAATACTAACAGAAACAGTAACAGCTCATGACTTGGTATCTACTACAAAATCAAAGAATATCACACTCGCTGAAACCGTTACTGCTCATGACTCACTAGCAACTGCAGCATCACGAAACACAACACTAGCAGAAACAGTCACCGCTTCTGACGCATCATCTACATCATCTACAAAGAAGGCAACATTGACTGAAACAGTAACTGCCTCTGACAATCTATCATCTATTCTAATAAAGAATCTAACACTAACAGAAACTGTAACTTTGCATGATACTATATCATTCAAAGGTGGAATCAATATTGAGGCAAGAGATCAAAACAATAATCTAATTACAGGCGCTATCTACTCACTCTCACCAAATCCAGATGGTAGTAACACTCCAGCAGTGATCGTCGATGGAGGTATCAATGACAATGATGCTCAGAATAATGGTAGAGCAGTTGTTACCTTGGTACCATTTGGACCTTATAACATAACAATGACAACAATACCTTCAGGATACAATGTACTTGGAAACGCTACAATTTACACTGTAGATAATACCAACTTGAATGGTACTACCATATTCAGACTTACACCAATTAACTACAACATCAATACATTGCCGCCTACTGTGATCACATCAGCACCAAACCTTAACGCTACTACTCTTCATATGTGGTCGCCTTCAGGATTTAATGCAGTAAAAATAAATGGTACAGTGGATACACCCATCGCAAAAGTTCAGAGCTTGCCTCCAATAATTTCAGTAGGATCAAATAATACAGGACTTGATAGCGCAATTACCAAACAAGTAACAGTATCATTGAAAACATCCTTTACAGACAGCGTAACTCCAACTACGATAATTACTACATTGGGTGTACCAGTATACTCCATGCCCCAGTCATCAAATGTTACAGCAGTAATACCAAGTTTTGTGGGAACAACAAGTACAACTAGCACCAATCAAATAATAACTACCCCACCTCTCAGCCAGATAATTCCTGGACAGAAGATGATTATTCCAGTAGAGACTTCAGTAATTCCACAAACAGGCGGTCTTAAGCAACTTAACGTAACAGCATGTACAGATCCTGGTCACAATGGCTGTACGGCATATACTCCTAGTTCATAAAATGATTGGTTTGTGGTAAAGACAGATGATAAACTCCCAGCTTCAAAACCTGTACTACCACAAAATGACAAGCTAACATTATACGTCAATGTGACATACCAACACGAAGTCACAGGTACAGGATTTGATTGGTCAAACCCTGCTAACTTTAAGACTCCTCCACAATTGACACTACAGCTACCAAAGAGTGCACCAGGAGTAGAACTAGATTCTAACAAATGTCCAATATCTGACATATTCTTATTTGATCCTACTGGAAACAGTGGAGCAGGTAGCTGGATAAGTAATCCTGTAACTATAGTATCCGCTGCTCCATCTGCTGATAACAGTCTTACATGTGATGTAGTAGTATCCGCACCACACTTTTCACAATTTGCATTGGGAGGTCATAGTAGCACTAGCAGTACTAGCAGTACACCTGGAACTACAGCAGGACCCGGAGTAGGTTCTGTTGGTGTTGGCGGCGGAGGTGGAGGTGCTACCGGAGTTGGCACAAGTGCAGCTACTACATCAACAAGCACTGGAGGAGGAGCAGGACCATATCTTAAGATCCAAGACGTATCTTATGATATCTGTGACAAACAGATTGTAAGAATCCAAGTTGCAACAGATTATAATAAAACAGATCCAACTGTAATAGTTCGTACATCAATTAACGGTGTAGTGGATGCAAAGCTTATTCCAGTTCAACCATATGCAGAAGAAAATGTCAATGCCTCAGTCAGAAAGCTAGTCTACGAAGCTTCTATTAATCCAAAAGAGACATCATTTGAGGTAGTTGCACTTGAAACAATTGGAACTAACCTATTCTCAGTAGGAAAGACAGTTGAGGTTACTGGTTGCAATGAGGATCTTGATTTCACAAAGATTGAATTGTTAACACAACCTTCTGAGATAGATCTATCTGCACCACAGATATTTGATCTCAAATTCCAAATAGGTAATGGAACTGAACAACTTGCATCAGAGCCAACAACTCAGTTTGTACGTGGTAATCCACTCTCAGTGTATGCTATAGTGAATACTCCAACACCAATTACTACATCTGAATTACGATTCTCAAGTATTGAAAATAATGATTCAGCACAATTCCATACCGTAACAATGAATGTTGTTCCACTACAAGTATCAAACAGCACATACTTGTTATCTGCAACAGTGCCATCTGAATTACTAGAAGCACCTGGTGTGCAATACTGGATTCATGTAGAAAACAGTGCAAACAAGAATACTGATTCTGATGTTGCTACAATAGGAGTAAAGCCAAACTATCCAATCAATGCAACACTAGAGTTGGATGTTTCACAAAACAGAGCAGCAGGAACTACTGCAAGACCTTCATCGTATCTTACAGTTGATGGAGGTTCAGTATATGGTACAATCTCACTTGTAGTAGATGGCCAAACTGTCTATACATCACCTGGACAATTGTTCTCCAATGGACAGACTCAGGTAAGACTTGAATGGCAGACCCAGCCAACTGATGCACTGACCAATCACAAGATTGAGGCAGTAGCAAACATTTACGACAAGTCATTTACAGCACAAGGAAATATCATTACGTTCTCGTCAATTCAAGTAGCACCAATTGCACAATCAATCAATATTGCTCCAATCAACGATGCTAGTGGTCATACTATTGCCAATCCAGAAGTTCTCTATTCCTCATTTGACAACGAGGGTACAATGAGATACAAAGTAACTGCACCTGACGGAACATGTGTAATTGGTGTATCAAGTCAATGTCTTATACAAAACTCTACACTCAATGCACCTGGACAAATTAAGAGCATTACTATCGGAGATCAAATCTACCGAGTCCGATATACTGGAATAAATGATACACTTGAAAGATTCTCAATCACATCAGTAGATCCAATAGTTGGAACATGGAATGTTGAGATTGATTCTCAGATAGATCTTACACCACAAACACATGTGATGGATAGTACTTCACTCAAGGTAACCTATAGACCAGTAGAGATACCGTTCTTGTCAGAGTAAATTAATCAGGGAAATGCAGTAGCCTTTGCAAGATGAGAATCAAGATCTGAAATCTTTATTCTTTCTTGACTCATCGAGTCTCGGTTTCGTATTGTAACGGTACCATCTTCTAATGTCTGATGATCAATTGTCACTGCAAATGGTGCACCAACCTCATCTAATCTTCTATATCTTCTTCCTATTGCACCAGAGTGATCCAAAAATGCATCATATTTTTTTCGTAGCATGATGTAAATCTCATCAGTCTTTTCTGCCAATCCGTCTTTTTTTACAAGTGATAGTATCCCTACATGAACTGGAGACAAGTATGGTTCCAAGGAAAGTACTACTCTGTCATTTTCCTTGTCTTCTCGTAGTCTGTGCTCTATCATAGTGTAAAGACTTCGGTCTATTCCCATTGATATCTCAAATACATGTGGCAAGACCTTTGTTTCATCATCCATCACTTCGAACTTTTCTTTACTTGTAGTACTGTGACTTTTCAAATCGTAATCTGACCTGTAATTGCATGCAACAAGCTCAAGCCAACCTGTGTTGGTCTCAACCTCAAAGTCAAATGCAACTGTTGCATAGAATGCCTTTTCCTTTTCTCCTAGTTTTCTAAATCTGCTTTTTGATACGTCAATTCCTGTCTTTTGATAAAACTCTACAAGCAAGCCAAGATAATATGCCACAAGCTTGTTTGGAACTAGACCTGTGTCCAGTGCCTCCTTGCACGTCATGCTCTTTATCGTATCGTCTATCATTATTCTTATCTGGGTATTTTCTACCTCGGAGAACTTGGGCAAGTCATCAAGCTTGGCAGGATTGCAAAAGACTTCGACTTCTGCCTGGTAAAATTCTCTTAATCTAAGAAGGCTCTGTCTTGGTGAGATCTCGTTTCTAAAACTTTTTCCTATCTGGGCAACACCAATTGGTAATTTTCCTCGCATTGTCTTGAACAATCTTGGAAAGTCAACAAAGATGGATTGACATGTCTCTGGTCTGAGATATGCTGATTCTCCTTGGGCTCCTATTCCAACCTTGAACATCATGTTGAATTTTTTGATACCATCAAAACTTCCCTTGCATTTTGGACATACGATCTTTTTCTCTTCTATGACTTTGTCAAATTCTGTCAAATCTGCACTCTCTGGAACTGTAATTCCTGTGATCTCCTCTATCATCTTGTCTGCTCTAAAGATTGATTTGCATTTTGTACATGTTGCAATTGGGTCTGCAAAACTTGCCAAGTGGCCTGATGCGACAAAAACATTTTCTGACATGATCTGTGAGCCGTCAATCTCCCACATCCTGTCTCTTCTTACTAGTTCTCTTCTCCACAATTCGATGAACTTGTTTTTTAGGCTGACTCCAGATGGTCCATACTCCCAAAATCCTGCGTGGGCATCAGAATAAATTTCACAGCTTGGGAAATAAAATCCGCGTTCCAGTGCAAGTTGTATTATTTGTTCATAATTCATGGTATCATCAAATCCTAAGCCAACTCTTTTGCCTTGTTCAAGTTTCCAACATCATCGCGTCTCTCATCAATTGGTGTCTCTAAAATTATTGGAATTTTTTTGCGATTTATTGTTTTTATGACATATCCTAATCCCTTTTCTCCAATGTGTCCTAGTCCAATGTGTTCGTGTCTGTCTAGATTACTTCCAAGTTCTCCCTTGGAGTCATTGAGGTGTAAAATCTTGAGATGTTCAAAGCCTATTACATCATTTAATTTGTCAAGTGTTGCAGCTGCGCCTTTTTCTGTACTCATGTCATAGCCAGAAGCAAAACCGTGACATGTGTCAAAACAGATTCCAAATCTTTTGGCAGGTTTTAGCTGGGATAAAATCGATGCAAGCTGGTCCAAGTCAGAACCAACACTGTTTTTTTGTCCTGCAGTATTTTCTAAAAGAATAGTGACATCATCTGGAGTATCTTTTGCAGCCTTTGTAAATGCCCTGACTAGCATCTCGATTCCTTTCTTGTCACCTTCACCCTTGTGACTTCCCAAATGTGCAACAAGATATGGAATTCCTAACTTGCTGCATCTTTTTACCTCATCTATTAGGGAACCAAGTGATTTTACAAATGGGTCCTCTTCTGGGGAGGAAAGATTGGGCAAGTATGGCATGTGAGCTACTGTTGCAAATCTGTCAATCTTGGTCTTGGCAAGTTTTTCTTTGAAACTTGTTGCATCGTTACTTGTTAATGGTTTTGCAGCCCATCCTCTCGGGTTACGGGTAAAAATCTGAAATGCTGAGCATCCTGTTGCTACAGCATTATCAACTGCTTTGTCTATCGAACCTGCAATGGATACGTGTAATCCAACCTGCATGCCACTAATTTATTCGGGCATAATTTAAACTCGCGGGAAAATAATCCAACTAGTTTTATCATGGCAAGATAATATAATCAAATTTTTAAGGTTAACAAGAGCAAGGAAAACATGTTAAAGATTGGAGTAAAGGATTTGGCAAAGTATCCTTTTCTTACAGAAGCCGGTGAATATCTTAGAAACACTGGACTAAGTCTTGAACAGCTGGGGCATCCTGACTGGCAGCCCATTGTTGAAAAGGCATATGGAAGAATTGTAGTTGCCTCGTCTGGACAAATCTATGGATCTGATCTTGAAACACTTGACAATGATTCTGAATTGCTCTCTTTCATAGTGGCAATAATTTTATTAAAATCTGCAGGCATGGCAACTCTAATTCGAAGATTTTCTCTTGCAGAATCAAGAAGAGCTGAAAGGTATCTACAGCAGGATCTCTGGGTAAGCAGAGACAAAAAAAATCTAGAGCTCCCATTGAAGATTATCCAGGATCTCTTTGCAGTAAATGTATCAATTGACAATGAAGATTTTGTGATTAAAGTTCCTGATTATCTACATCGTGCAATTCATTTTCATGAAAAAGAATGGAAGTTGGTAAATAGACGAGTTACAAATGGTCTTGTTTACCTTAGTGCACATGAAACAGTCAGGCTGATACGTGCTGAGCTTGGTGAATACATCAATTCAAGAATCCAGTCAGTCAATGTTGATTCTATACCTTCAAGCTTTAGGCAAAGAGTAGAAGATCTGGTATCCCTTGCCAAAAAGTTTTCTGATACAACCTATGTCTCCTCAGAATATCCTCCATGTGTCAAGCACGGAATTGAAGTCTTGGAAAAGGGCGAGAACTTGCCGCATTCGGGAAGATTCCTACTTGCAACATATCTTCTATCCAAGGGCCAGACAGTTGATCAAATTGCACCCTTGTTCAAAAATGCACCTGATTACAACGAAAGAACTACAAAATATCAACTAGATCACATCTCTGGCTCATCTGGGGGTGGAACAAAATACCAGTGCCCGTCATGTGAAAAACTACGAAGTGAGAGTCTCTGCTTTGCCATCCCTGACTGTGATGGAATAATAAATCCTGTACAGTTTGGCAAAAAGAGGAAGAATCCATGAATGAAAAAAATACTTTGTTGATAGAAAGTGCATTCAAGGAATATTACTTTAATCGTTTTGATCTAATACACGTTCCACAAAAAGCCACACAAAGAGAATTTGGATATCAAAAATTCAATTCTGGAATGACTAGACACCTTGTTGTAAAAAACGACAAGGAACTCCATCTCATGTTGATGAAAGAAGTTCCGTCTGATGTGTACTGTTCTAATGCATACTACTCATTTCCAAACCTTCCCATGTCAGAAAAAGACTGGAAAGGTGCTGACTTGATCTTTGACATTGATGCAAAGGACTTGGCCCTTCCTTGTAGAAAAGATCATACCATCTTCAAGTGCAGCTCTTGCGGTATCTCTGTAACCGAATTCCAGTCCCAGTGTACAAAATGTGGTTCTGGAAAATTTGAGACTGCATCTGTAGCTTGCAAGAATTGTATATCAGAATCTAAAAAAGAGGTTACAAAACTTGTTGATATACTTACAACTGATCTCAATGTGCAAAAAGAACAGATTGAGACATATTTTTCTGGAAATGAAGGGTTTCATGTTCGTGTAACTAATACCGATTACGAACCATTGGGTTCTCAGGAAAGGGCGGACTTGGTAGACTATATCATGTTCAACGGCGCAATACCAGAATCATTTGGAATCAAGCGACAAGACAATTCCAAGTCCCTGCTTCCCACCTTTGAGGAAAAAGGATGGCGAGGCAGAGTTGCACGTAAACTTTTTTCGTCAAAGTCAAAGGCGCCAAAAATTACACGAGAGATAATTACAAGTGGCTATTCTGCATTTCAGGTACAACTAGAAGAGATAAAAAAAACTATGGGGGTGCGAGTTGACCCAAAGGTAACCATGGATATTCACAGAATATTTCGACTGGAGGGATCAATTAACAGCAAGAGTGGTCTTGTAAAAATTCAATGTGGTAACCTTGATTCTTTTGATCCATTTTTGGAAGCATGTCTACTTGGAAATGATGATGTACAAATAATGGCAGACTGTCCATTACAAATCAGACTAAAAAATAAGAAGTTTGGTCCATACGAGAATGAAATTGTTTCTTTGCCAAAGTACGCTGCAGTTTACATGTTGTGCAAGGGATTGGGAAATGCAATCTGAAAAAATCTTGCTTTGACTTATTAATGGTATTTTGCAAAAGAAACTAGGTAGACACTAGTTTGACACAAAGGAAGGTAGCCTGATCTTGTATAATTCATCGACTCAATCCAACCCGCCACCACGTGATGCTAGTAAATATGTCAAATTTGGTATCGTTGCTCTAATAGCTATCATAATTTTTGTCCTGACAAGTAATCAGGCAGTAGTCATGTACATGAACTCGTTAGAGTTTGGTACTTTGTTTACAAAGCCACTTTACTTTTCACTGCTCTCTGCAGTGGTTTTGGCATCTATTGCTCTGATTCGAGTAAATGTCAAAAACCGATCATCAATGTCATGGTATGCACTCAATGTCATCCTGACATTTTTCAAGAGGGGAAATAATTATTCCGTAACAGAAACAGTTCCAAGTTTCAAAGATTACAAATTAAATGTTCCAAACTTTGTCATCTGGCAAATAACAAAGGTCGTGCTGTTTGGTGCATTCTTTACAAATCTAATGTTTGGATTTGCACTTGCCTACCTAATTGATGGACACGACTTGGGTGTTAAGAGCATATGGCAGATATTCTCACTTCCATTTGTAACACCGCCTACTGACCCATCATACGCTGCAACTCATGTAGTGCCAATGATTCCGTCATTGACAATTCTTGTTCCTGCAATAATTGGAGTAATCAGTCTCCGACTTGTACTCTATGTGGGACTGCACAATATCATAGGACTGGTCACTAGATATCTACAAGATGCAGCAAAGGGAAAACCAAAGATTCTTGATTATATTTCCACAGTTGAGGCAATACTTGGAATTGCA
>DATEZN010000200.1:0-2699 GCA_035255545.1 Nitrosotalea sp.
GGTCGTAGTATAGTTTGGTTAGTACACTGGCCTTCCAAGCCCGTTACCCGGGTTCAAATCCCGGCGACCGCATCTAATTTTTAATCAATGAATTATTCCAGACGAGATCATATATTGAATAGAATTAACAAATGTATTATCATCAATTTCACCTGTGAACCACAAATGAGCACTTTTTTGTAGCCAATGAGGCACTGTGGAAATATCTATTTTTTCATTATTTGAACTGATCATATTGTGTTTCATCAGATAATCAATTGCAGAATAAAAATACTCATCTTGTACATTACCACTTGACCATTGGCCTGCAACCTGCTTTATCCAGATAGGTATGGTTTCATTCGTCATATTCTGTGTTTTTTCATTGTTAAAAAGATAAAACCATGCAATCCCAAGTTTTGCATCATCTTTCAAGTGTCCACTAAGAAATACATCGTTTTTTACTTGAAAGAATGAATTTTCAGATATATTATTTGTTCTAAAAGTAATTTTTGAGCTATTTTCAAATGTAGGATAGTCGTCGAAGCTAAAGACTTTGATAGTAAATGTTCCATTGTTTGTTTCATCAGAAGAAATTTCTTTTGTTATCATTTTCCCCCCAGCTTTATCAACAAGAGCAGACGCAAATTGTGTTTGTAGATAATTTATTATTTTATGATCAGGATCAGCAAAGGAATAATCTATATTTTCTCCAGGCTGCAGGTTACAAGTTTCCTGTTGCCATATTGATGAGCTCTTTATTGCATCAATCATAAGTTGACCATGCAGTAATTCATGATACAAAATGACTAAATTTTCAATATTGTGTAACTGCGGATCTACTTGAGTATCATTAGATATTATCTCTGGATTGATTCGGAGTTCATTATTACAGTCTAAAGAAATTTTTCCATTTTGCATAGTTTCAGAACAATGCCAGGTATACGAACCACCTGTAACCAGATCTTGATTAGTTGCGTTTTCATCAAATTTTGCTAATTTAGTGTTGACAATTGTTATGATTTGATTATTAGTATCATGTAAATTACAAAAAAAAGTATTGACCATAGGTTTTTGAAATGTTCCAATTACATCAGATACATCTTTTTTTGGTGCATCAACTGTCTGAAATTGAGCAAGTAATTGATCAAAGTTGATCTTCTCTTCATTCGTAGGAGATTCATATGATGCATATGCAGGAATAATATTTACAATTAATAATATACTAAAAACTCTGACATACTTCAATAAGAAAGAAAATCGTAATTCTGTAATTAAGAGTTGGGAATAGATTGAATTTGTTGTTTGAGTTCATCCCAGGCAGGTTTTGGATTTTTATTTACATCAAACAGACCGCTGCCGCACAAATATGCAGCAGTATTATTCAAGACCTCATTATTAGCAAATATAGAATTATCAGCTTGGTTTAATGAATTGTAACAAGTATCAACAGGTCTATCATATTGTCTATACCAAGTGAGAAACTCAAAATCAGATTGATTTTTCTTGTAAAAGTCGTACACAATTTTTACAAATTTTTGTTGATCCGCTTCTGTTCCATTGATTGACTTGTCAGTACTCCAACCAATCTCCATTAACGCTATTTTCTTACCCTGTGCAAAGTCAATCATTTTTTGCAAATTAGCACCTTCATTGTCCGTACCATTACTTTGATCATATAACAAGTCTACTGGAGCGTACGAATATGCCACAAAATCACCTTGGTTTAATTTTCCTACAATATCACCTTGAGCATGATTTGTTATATCATTTAGCGAAAACCAATTTCCGAATTTGACAGTTGGATGTTTTAGTTTTAATTTTTCGTACACACCATTGAAGAAATCAACATATTGTGGGATTTCGTTTGGATGATCTCTAAAGTAGCTGTCTACATTTCCTCCAATTATCACGTAATCTACGATGTAATATCTTGAAAGTATAGCATCAAGGGTTGTTACTGTTTGATCTTGAAGTTTTTGATCAAGTTGTGGTTTTCCCATCCAACTTGGAAATGGCCCTAAAAGTTGGTTATTTATTACTGAAAAGTAAAGTGTGACATTAAGGCCTTGTTCACGATTTAATCCCATCAGAATATCTGAATAGCCCCAATTGTAAGTTCCCTGACTTGGTTCCATAATAGGCCAAGAAAGATAGACATTGCTTCTTCCTATTCCTGTTGATGCTGCTTGAGCATATGCACTTCTGATTTCTTCAAGAGTTGGTTTTTGAGTAGGAGGCATGATAACAAGACCAAGTTTTGGATTATGTACGGAATTCACTGGTTGAATTGTAGACGAAGATCCAGTTTGTAATTGTGGCAATAATACAAAGAAAGTCACTGCAATGGCTATTGCAGCTACTGCACCAATAGCAACACCAATGATTTTCTTATTCAATAGTATTTTCAAGAATTGAAGATACTAAAAGAGTTTTGATTTGAAAAATCTAGCCAGAAGTACAGCCGCTATATCCACATTCGATACATACGCTACATCCTTCTGCAAATACCAAGTTGTTTTTACATGTAGGACATAGTCTTTCTTCCATTTGGGCCACTTTCGCAGCAAAGGAATCCAGAGTGGCGTAAGCCAGCGAGCATATCGACTTCGGGTCAATCGCTTCACCTCTGCGAGTCCGCATTGCGTCGGCTCAGCCCTGGATAACGGACTCAGAGCAGACATCGCGCGAGGTAAGGGGGCCGGGCCAAGACCCAACAT
>DATEZN010000201.1:0-4064 GCA_035255545.1 Nitrosotalea sp.
TGTACAATCAAGAAAAACGTGTATAGGATTTTTAAGGAATCCACATTTGACATAACAAGTGAAAAAAATACGATTAATTTTACCGGTGTGCTTTTGTATTTTGGTAATTTTTGCGTCTCAGGATGCAAGTGCAAAAGTACCAATTTTGGAAACTTCTGGTGAGGGTATTTTTGGAATCATGAATTGGCAACCTGATGCATTAAATTCAGATTCAGAAGCTATAGGAAATTACGAAGTAGTCGTTGCGCCAGACACGTTCAATCCCACAATAAATCAAACAACCCACATTCAATTCAAAGTCTACAATTACAATCAAGGTTATTATCGTGACAAATTGAATTATGCCGAGATGGGTGTTAATCACTTTACAATGGGAGTCAGAGTCTACCACAATGATATTCTCATGGACGAGTTTCTACCACAATATCATGATGGAAGTTCATGGAATACGAATTATACATTTACAAAATCAGGAAATTACGTATTAAAAGTAGACTTGTATGACGTTGATAAGAACAACAATGTTGTAACTTATATTTTCAACATCTCAGTATCAAACGAATTTGGTCCCATTTTTGCATACATCATAATTGCTGCAGCTGGGGCATTTACCACAGTCTTGATTTGGATGAAACTCGTCATGACTAAGAAAAAGCCTCAGCAAAAATAATCAACAGTAAATCAAATTGTATGTTATAACAAGGCGAATCTGAAAAGCATTTCCCGATTTTTGGAAAGATTTGGTGTAATTGCTATACTATAGTCAAGAAATTGCTTTAAAGGTGAACAAATTATAAAACATGATCCAAGAGACTTCTAAAATGAGTAATGATAAATTTCTATTACCAGTTATTCTTATTGCCGTAATTTGTGCATCGATAATTGTCATAGCCTATTTTTCAGCAGGGGAAGCAGAAAATATTCGTCAGATTACCATAGATCGTAGAAATGCAGATGTAGACAATTTAGCAACCATAGTAGGTACAGTAGACCCTAATCTCATCCACAAAGTAATTGAGACAAATTATTTAGGCATGCATTCGTTAGTAGTAATTTTGGATAACTCTGGAAACATAATAACAATGACAAATGGAACGATTTTAAAAAATACCACATTAAAGGATCTAGATGTTTTCAAACAAGCAGTAAATGGAGAAACAGGAAGCAAAATTGAAACAATAGAAAATACAGAAATGTTTGTTTCATATCATCCAATCAAAACATCGACCTCAACATGGGTAATGCTAGTCATCAGATCATACAATGATTCGTTTTTGGGTTATGAGGCCGACAAAAAAGAGATAGAAATCACAATCATAATAGTGACAATACTTGTCACTATTTTTGGATTATACGCAAGAAGGGCATACAATACAACTGACAACCTTGCTAAAAAATTAGACAGTGTAAACAAGGAATTGATTCAAACAGACAAAGAAAAAGGTGAATTTGCATCAATGGTAAGCCATGACTTGAGAACTCCCATAGTAGTTATAAAAAATTACACCGAGATGTTACTAGACCCCAAAATTTACGCATCATTAAATGAAGACCAGACAAAAGCTATGCAGGCAATTTCAAACAGTACCGAAAAACTTGAGACAATGATTGACGACATCTTTGATGCCTACAAGCTTGAAATGAAGAACTTGAAGTTAGAAAAAGAAAAAGTCGATGTTACAGAACTTGTCGAGCAAAGTATATTCGAATTAGAACCGCTTGCCTCAAAAAAAGAAGCAGAATTATCATCTGAAATCAATGTAAAAGGCAACATCACATGCGATCCAAAGAGAATATCACAAGTGATTTCCAATTTAATTAAAAATTCCCTAGATTTCATACCTGAAAAAACAGGAAAGATAATCATACGTGTTGAAAAGGATGGTAGTTCAAATGCGGTTTTTACTGTAGAAGACAACGGTATAGGCATTCCACCAGAGCATGTAAATGATCTCTTTAAAAAATTCTACCAGGTAGGAAAAATTTCAACTAGACAACATGGTGGAAGCGGCCTTGGCTTGTCAATATGTGCACTTTTAGTTCAAGCTCATGGTGGAAAAATTTGGTTGGATACAACATACACAAAAGGTGCATCGTTCAAGTTTACGATTCCAGAGAGTAATTTATCCTAGATATTTTACAAGTAAAATTACAAAGATTTTGCACATTCAACTGTATTTGTTAATTTTTTTATTTTATACTGATGCAGGCATAATTATTTTGTTTATTGCTTTGAATATTTCACTTATCTCAATTGGTTTTTTTATAATTGCTTTTACCGTATCTCCCAATACATTTCTTTCAAAATGCGAACCTGACACCAATATTATTTTTCCATCAGGATCAAACTCACGTATCTTTTCTATTGCATAAAGACCATCATATTCAGGCATCAGATAATCCAGAAATACAAAATCCGGGTGATGCATTTTGTACAATTCAACTGCCTCTTTACCATTGATGCCATTTGCAACCACTTGAATATCATTCATTTGTAATAATTCAATGAAAATTTCTCGTACATCAGAATCATCATCTACTACAATGGCTTTTATTTTTACACGACTACTATCAGACGATATTTCACTATCAGTTGACATGAACTATTTAACATCAAATTATAAAATAACAATAGCTTGTACAAGACCTACAAACAATTCATGTCATATCAATACAAAAATAGTCACGATTTTGTGATAGTCAGAAATTGCACACGAATTCAGCATGGAAATATCACATCTCATCAGATACTTTGAGAGAGTTTAGTTTTATTGTATAGCATATTCTTTGGAAGTTTTATTGTAAATACAGTTGGTGGGGACTGGACCGCAATTGTACCCCCGTGTTGTTCTACAATATTTTTACATATTGAAAGACCCAGTCCTGTTCCGGTCTGTTTAGTTGTAAACAAGGGATCAAATATCTTTTGGACTATGGTTACAGGTATTCCACGACCACTATCTTCAAATTCAATTTTAACGTCAGGACCAATATCGGTTATCCGTATCTTTACTTCACCATTGTCATCAGTAGCTTGAATTGCATTCAGTATGACGTTTGAGAAAACAGCCTCTAGTTTTCTAGAGTCACATGTAATTGCGACATCATTTGATGGAAGATATATTTTGACATTAGGAGGAATCAGAATGACGTTAATTGCACTCTCCATTATGGACCGCAAGGATGTGTCATGCAAGACCATCTCAGTTTTTTTCACAAAGTCTAACACATCATCTATCTGATGCGCCATACGTTGAACTGCCCTCTTGAATCTTGCAACATGTTGTAATCGTTCGTCTATTTTCATATTTGGCTTGCCCGACATTACATCCATAGTATTTTTGATGACTGAAAGTGGATTTCTTAGATCGTGTGCCAATCTAGCTGAAAGCTCTCCGATTATGGCAAATTTCTCTGCCTTGACTAGATCTTGCGTAGTTTCATCCAATCGTCTTGCCAGAAAGTCACGTTGTAGTGATAATTCTTTTTCTTTTTGAATAACACGCTCTAACTTTTCCTGTAATTCCAAACTTACCTGATTGTTATGAATTGTCTTTCTTTCAAGTTCTTGATTGGCCATTTTTAGCTCATCATTTTTTCTGTTCAGTGATGTGCTAAGTTCTTGTAAAGATTTTATCCTATTTTGTAGATCGCGATTAATTTTAGAAACTTCTTTCATTTTCGAAAAAGACTCGTTTGTAAGTAAAGTTAGGTGTTTTTCTTTTTCCATAAGTTCATTTTCAGCAGCATCTAGTTCTTTGAGTTCATCGGACACCATCCATTCATCTGATGATTTTGTGCCTAGATTCTCAGATTCTAATGTCATGATTATTTTCACATCATGAAGACATTAATTTTCTAGTGTGATCAGAATTAACAAACTAGAAACCTCTAAATTACAAAATTCTAGTTAAAAACCACGTATCCGGTACAGATAACCTTGTTACTGCACAAAGTGCCACAATTCTTTATATTCACTTTGAGCAAGTAATGCCATGAATACACACGACCTGATCAGACACAAAGGTCTGCTTGCGATAATACTCGGTGTAGCAGTAATTGCT
>DATEZN010000202.1:0-12487 GCA_035255545.1 Nitrosotalea sp.
TGTTCCAATTCCTTCTATCTTTGTATTTTGGATTATCAGAAATTCTGACATGTGGGTCTGAAAATTGCTTAATAGTCTAGCTTGTAAATAAGTTTGTGAATTTTACATCAGATGAAATCTATCAAGTGCAAGATTTTATAAAATCGCTCAACTCTGCACACGACAGTATAATTGTTGTAGAGGGAAAACGTGATGAGGAGGCACTGGACAAATTGGGTTTCTCTGGAAAGATATGTCAGTTTCACAGCTTCAAAGGCCTCATAAAATTTGCAGACAGTATGCCAAAATACAAAAAACTCATAGTGTTACTAGACTCTGACCCCAAGGGACGTTATCTTACAAAGAGGATAATCTCTCAGCTTCAGCATAGGATGACAATTGATCTCTCATATAGAAAACGGCTTACCGTTATAACTAAAGGCAGAATAAAAAATGTAGAAGATCTGTTAGTGTATGCATTTGAGATCTAGTGCGAAGGAGTGTGGAATAAGCACTTATATCATACCATTAGGAAAAATAATTGATAAAAAATTAAGAGGATAATGATTTGCCATATACAGGAATTGTCAAGTATCACGTTAAGCTCAGCTTCGACGTCGATGGACTCGTTGAAAAAGCAGATATCATAGGTGCGATTTTCGGCCAGACAGAAGGTCTGCTTGGCCCAGAAATGAACCTGAATGAACTCCAGAAGGTGTCGAAGGTAGGACGAATAGAAGTCAATACCACGGCCTCGTCTACTCAAACAAAAGGAGATGCTCTAATTCCTATGAGTACTGATATCAACACAGCCGCTCTTATTGCAGCTGCAATCGAAAGTATAGATAAAGTTGGTCCATTTCAAGCTAAATTCAAACTAGATGCAATTGATGATGTACGCACTGCCAAGAAAAAGGAGATTGTAGACAGGGCAAAGGACATTGTCCAAAAGTGGTCTACAAAAACAATCAGTGAAGGTGAAGAGATGCTCAAAGATGTATCCGATATTGGTTCTGCTGGAAAACTTGCAGCCTTTGGAAGAGAAAAACTTGCATGTGGTTCAGGTGTATTTGACTCTCCTTGGATAATTCTAGTTGAAGGTAGAGCGGATGTGATAAATCTATTACGAGCAGGTTTTGATAATGCACTTGCAATCGAGGGTGCAAGAATTGATGAATCAATCAAATCATTATGTGATTCAAAAGCCAAAGTAGTTGCATTCCTTGATGGGGATAGAGCCGGTGGATTCATACTAAAAGAACTAAAATCTCTTGTTACAGTAGATGTAGTACACAGAGCACCAGACGGTGTTGAAGTTGAAGAACTAACTCCTATACAGATTGCAGATATTCTCAAGGATACTGCAGAAGACATGAAAAAGGAGACTGCAAAACCGGTACTCAAGGATACAAAAGATGAACCAATTGCTATTGTTGTAAAGAAGGTATATCCACAACTCAATGAATCATTGGAAGCAATTGCACTCGATGATGGTACAAATCAACTCTTCAAGGTACCAGTAAGCGAAGTTGTAGGCAAACTTGCTCCTGGCTCTGGAATCAAGTTTTTGATACTTGATGGAATCATAACACAACGACTAGTAGACTCTGCAAAACAAGCTGGAATTGGGTATCTGATTGGTCATAGAATGGCTAATCTCAAGTCCACTGATGGATTGACACTCAAAACATTTACAGAGCTTGGTGTTGCATAAAATTAATGTCAGAACTAAAGATTCAACATATTCTTACACTTGCAGAACTTTTCACCAAGGGCGCGCGCTATAATTTTGTCCCAATAACTACATCTTCTCTTGGAAAAAGCATCAACAAATCACAACAAGCTGCATCAAAACATCTCATGGAACTAGAAGCAAATGGATATGTGGAAAGACTTCGAAGTGGACAAAAAGTCTCTGTAAGAATAACAACCAAGGGTCATTCTGAAATGATCAAGATATCTTCTGTGCTAAAATCAAGTCTAGAATCAATTCCTACACATTTGGAATTCAAGGGAACAATAATTTCTGGAATGGGTGAGGGCGCATATTACATGTCAATGAAAGGATACACAAAACAATTCAAAACAAAGCTTGGATATGTCCCATTTCCTGGAACGCTAAATGTAAAACTAAAGGACAAGGAATCAATTGAAGCCAAGCGTTCACTTGATGCATATACTGCAATATTGGTTGATGGTTTCTCAGATGGTAAGAGGACGTATGGGTGGGTAAAATGCTATCCTGCAAAAATAAACGGCATCACTGCAGCACTAATTCTTCTTGAGCGTACTCATCATGATGATTCAATAATTGAATTGATATCTGAAGAAAACATCAAAAAGGTAACAAAACTTTCTACTGGTTCCAAAGTGACAATACGGGTTCCAATAAGTGTAAAACCTGTCTTGGATTAAATTCCGTAAATTGACTTGCCATAATCATTTTCTATCTTTGAACTCTTGATGTCTGGTATTTGAGACTGGAGTCTTGCAATTGATACGTCTATTCCAATCTTTTTACATCCATCTATGATGAACTTTTCTTGATGTACCTGATCATAGCCTAGTGCAATGATGTTCGGCTTGATAATCTCAACTGATTTGAATATGTCACCTTCGTATCCAACTACGGCATAATCTACCATTGAGAGTGATCTTACCAAGTCTTTGCGAAGTTCCATGTTGTGTAACGGGAGTCGTTTCTTCATTTTTTGCGCAGTATTATCAGTTGCAATTACTACTACTAGCACATTGCCAAGGGCCTTTGCTGCCTTGAGTGTATGGATATGCCCTGGATGAATTATATCAAAAACTCCGCCTGCCAGTACGACTCGTATGGAATTTCTTCCAAGTTCGGTAAGGGTTTTTTTATTATTTTCAATAAATCCGTTTTTTACAAGATTCTCTATTTTTTCTTGGATGTATTCTGGACTGAGCGCAAGTTTTTTTCGTATTATGTCGGTGGCGGTATCACCTGAAAGTGACGCCACAAAAAATGCTGTAATTATTTCTTTATCAAATGCATCCAAATATTATCACTCGAGCGAAACTATTACAATTTGATTTATCTATAAACTCTGTGCCCATGGATCAATTCCTCTTGAGAGGCGTAATGCATCCATCAGTCCTTCTGCATATCCAATACTGAGCACTGCAAGCTCTTCTTGTCCATCTTTTTGGAACTTTTCTGCATCATCGATGTATAGTTGAGCGTTTTCTATAACTGGGCCAAGACTTGGATCATTTTTGAACATCTTTACTACTTCCTCTAACGCTTGTCTTGCCTTTGGAATGTACTTTGCAAGCATCTGGTCTGATATTTTTTGAATCTTTGATGAGTTGTCAAATGGTTCATCAAGACACTTGGAAAATATCTTTATTGCATCGCTTTCTGTAAAGTGTAACCTACCAGGGATGATAATTGTATGTGGCGGCTTGCCAAAGTCTGTCTTGACAAGTGTTGATATTTTCCCTGAAATTATTTTTTGAGTCTTTGCGCCAATTCTTGATGCAACTATTGCAAATGTAGATTGGTCTATGACATTTCGTTTTTGACCGTTTTCTGTTTCCAACAAATTGGCTAGTGCATCTTTTGGCTCCATGAAGAAATTCGAACTTTTATCAAATTCTAGTATGAGTAAACTGTGGCTTCCCTTTACCATGTTCTCATAAATTGTATAATATACGGTATTCAGCGATAGAATCTCTCTCATGATTGTCACAGGTCTTCCAATTTTGTAATGGTGTAAACCGCATTCTCCAATCAAAGATGTGATTGCTGATGCGCCATGAATTGTGTTTGTTTTAATCTTGTTCTTCTCTGCTCTTGTACGTAATTCCAGATGGGTTGTTGCCACGTATGGATCTCCATAAGCAAGTAGTACGACATTTTTCTTTTTGGCAAGCGCCAGGATTGCCTTGCCGTCTTCTACCATCCATCTGGGTGCTATAGTCAGCTTTCCCTTGACTAGTTTTTTTATCTTTGATAATTCTGTTTTTCCAATGGGGCTAGTAAAATTTTCAAAAAATGTCATGTCTGCCTTTTTTAAAACCTGAGTGGCATTAGCGCTTGCACCCTCTAGTCCTGAAATACCAAGACCTACGAACCATAACATTGTAAAAAACTCCAGTCACTCTATATTTTGAGCTTCGTTTTAGGACTTGGTGGAATGACTTTTGAATTCATGTAGTCTTCTCAGGTGAGATAACATTCTCTTGAAAACCTCGATGCTTCTTAGAAATTCGTCAGTTGATACTCGTTCATCAATTGTGTGTGATGCATGAGGATCTCCTGGACCGTATGTGACAACTGGAATGTTTAGAGAATTTCCTATTATGTTCATGTCTCCTGTTCCGGTCTTTCGAATTAGTTGTGGTCGTGCTTTTTCTACATCCATTATTCCTAATGTTAGTGCTCTTACAAGTGGAGAATTATGTGGTGCCTCAAACGGCTCTGTTTCATCTATTACTGAATAAAATGCATTGACTCCTTGTTTTTTTGCAATCTCTTCTACTGTTGTTGCAATTCTTTCTCCAACCATTTTACAATTCATGTTTACTGGAATTCTGATATCCATTATTGCATCACATTCTAGTGGTGTTACGTTGTGACTGGTGCCACCCTTGATTTCAGTCAGAGATGATGTGAGCATCATACTCTTTGCTATGCCTTCTTGGTTTTGCTCTAGTGATTTTTTTAGTGCATTGGTAAATACGTATGATTCTTCAATTGCATTTTTTGCAAGCCATGGAGCACTTGCATGTGCGCTGTCTCCTACATTCACTCTCAAGTTTATTGCAATTCTTCCCTTGTATGCAATTGTAATATTTTTAATTCCACTTGGCTCTCCGAATATTGCATAATCTATCTCTGGTTTTTGTTTTACTAGACTCTTGATTCCTGTAGCATTTCCTTCTTCATCTACAACTGCAGCAAATATTATTGTCCCATTGCTGTTGCCTTGTACTGATGCTGCTGCAAGAAGCATCGAAATTAAAGGTGCCTTGGCATCTGATGCGCCTCTTCCATAGATGAATCCATCCTCATTTCTTACCTTTATCTTTCCTGGGACTGTATCCATGTGTCCGCATAACATTATTCTTGGATATCCTGAACCCTTTGTGGCGATGAGGTTTCCTACATCATCTATGTGGATATCCTCAAATCCAAAATCATCACACTTGTCTGCTAGAAACTCGGCAAGTGGTTTTTCTGAGAGCGATGGTGTGTAAAGTCTTAGAGCCTTCTCTAGCACTTTTACTGAATACCTTGGTGTACTAGTTACTGACGAGTCCAATTCTTATTTCCCTAAGTTTACTGCGTAATCAATCATCATTGCTGGTATATTTACGCCAGTAACTCTGACAGTATTTTTGTATTCCGTTGTATTGTTTACTTCGTGTACCACAAGACCATTTTCCTTACTTTCCATTAGATCTACTCCAACTATTTGTCCTTGAACTGCCTCTTTTGCCTTGATGCAAATATCTTCTAATTCTTTTGTGACTTTGAGTTCTTCTGCCCTGCCGCCAAGTGCCATGTTTGTCTTCCACTGGTCTTCTCCTGAATAACGGTAAATTGCAGCAACAACTCTATCTCCTATTACGATTGCTCTGATATCTCGTGGAGGTCTGTTAACAAATTCTTCCAAGTAATACACTTGATAAATTGGATACATACTCTCTCTGCTTTCTATTATTGCCTCTGCTGATTCCTTGTCTTTTAGCATGGCAATCATTCTCCCCCAGCTGCCTACTGTTGGTTTTATCACCATTGGGTATCCCTTTTTGTCTAAAAGATCAAGTGCAGATTCTTGTGAAAATGCAACTGCGCTAAATGGTGTTGGTATTCCTTTTTTTAGCAAAAGCATATGAGTGAATAATTTGTTTCCTGCAAAAATGCTGGTGTTCAATGAATTGATTACGTTGACTCCTTTTCCCTCAAGTGCGGCAGTAGAGTGAAGACTGCGATAATAACTTACACATCTTTGTATTACGGTACCATAATCTTCTTTGCTTTTATCTAAATTAATGGACAAATTCTTACAATCTACCATCTTTGCAGTGATGCCTTTCTCCTTCGCTGCATCAAAGAGTGCTTTTTCTTCCCACCTTATGGTATCGTAAAGAATCGATAAACCTGAGCTCACTGGCCCCAGTCCTCACCAACAGATTGTGCTGGTTTTAACTCAAAGCCGGAGGATCCTTTAGCAAGTTCAAAACTTGCACCGCAATCAGGACAGGTTACTATCTCTCCTTCCATCGAATCTTGTGGAGGGTTGATGTTTGCGTCACATTCTAAACATTTCATATTATTTTCCTGCTTTTACCTTCGTTTCTGTGTCATTAATTATCTTTCGTTCAAGTCTGTCATCAAGTGGTATCTCAAGCAAATCTCCCATCCTTAGATTCTTCAGGCCAGCTGCTACTGCCTTTGCATGGGTTTCATTTTGTTCAAGACCTAATAATGACATCAAGTATGCTGCACCGTTCTTTCCTGCAAGTTCTCCAAAGACAATTCTTCTCCTATTTCCTACTACCTTTGGCTCGATTGGTTCGTATGCTGCAGGGTTTCTCAAAATGGCTGCCAAGTGTGTTCCTGCCTTGTGTTTGTAGGCAGTAGGTCCAACAATTGGCTTTGAATCATAGGGCACGATTTTAGTATATTGTTCAATTAGTCTTGAGAGGTCCATGAGCATGTCTAATCTGAAATTATTCGGAGAATTGTACAAGTATGTCAAAGCAACTGCTGTTTCTGCAAGTGCTGGTATTCCAGTTCTTTCTCCTATGCCATCAATTGTTGTATGAATTTGATCTGCTCCACCATCGCATCCTGCTAACGCATTTGCAAGTGCAAGTCCAATGTCGTTGTGACAGTGAACATCAAGTGGAGTTTTTATTTCATCACGAATTGATTTTACAAAGTTATACATTCCATTTGGTCTCATTATTCCAACGGTATCTGGCAAACTAATCCTGTCAACTCCTGCCTCAGAGATTGCCTTGCATACTTGCATTAGAAACTCTGGGTCTGCTCTACTGCCGTCTTCAACTGTGAATCGCATCTTGAGTCCGTGTGACTTGGCATATTCTACTGTCTCAACTGATCTTCTCAATGCTTCTTCTCTTGTTATTCTCAGCTTGTCTTTCATGTGAATTTCAGAAATACCAAGATACGTTGCCATCCATGTTGCATCACAATCTATTGCAACATCTACATCTTCTTTTAATGCTCTAACATGTGCAACAATGTCTGCCTTTAATCCTTGTTTGATGATTGTCTTTGTTGCTTCCTTGTGATCAGGTGATACTACAGGTGATATCTCAATTTGGTCTACTCCAAAATAATCCAGCATCCATGCAATCTGGATTCTTTGTTTATTTGAAAAAGTAACACCAGGGTGCTGTTCTCCTTCTCTTAGTGTACTGTCAAGTATTCTAATTTTCTTTGGTTTTACGCCCATCTCGTTGTATTTATATGCGTAATAGTTCGCGTCGTCCATTTCTCAATTTTTTATCTGGGTTTTACAAATATAAACATATTCGTACAGAAATCGTCTAGTTTGGTTATTTTTGAAACGATTTTAGGCGCTTTTCAGAATTAAATAACGATATTCGTTTTATGTTACTGTACGCAATATTATGACAGTGTTTGTATCAAACACACCTGGGACCTTTCGTAATTCATCAATGCATACATTGATGTCTGTAATTGTGGGTGCCTTGATTATTGTGGCAATGTCATACTGTCCTGTTATCTCAAACACTGTGTGAACTCCACGGAGTTTAGAAAGTTTTGCAGATACTTTTGATGTATCAGTTGATGAATCAACTGAGATCAAAATTATTGCGCTAGTAGAATTTGCATCTCCTGTTTCGATTGTAAATTTTTTAATTGTTCCTCCATCTGTAAGATTTTTTACTCTACGTCTTACTGCGGATTCTGACAATCCAAGTTTTTCACCAATTTCTACAAATGATTGTCTCGAGTCTTTTTTTAGTATCTCCATTATTGTCTCGTCTGTTTTATCTCTAGACATTTCTTCGCTGCTCCTCCTTTGTTAGTATCACATCTAGAGTTTCTAAAGCTTTGTTTATGTCAGACTCTGATATCACTAGCGGTGGTAATAATCGCAGTATATTCTTTCCAGAATAAAGCAAGAGTAGATTATTTGCAATTCCGTCAAACAATATGTCCTTTACTTCAAATTTCATTTCAACACCAATCATCAAACCCTTACCTCGTATCTCTCTGATTATCTTGTGTTTTTCTTTCAGTCTCTCTAATCCTTCTCTGAATATCTTTCCATTCTTTTCTGCATTTTCAACTAGCTTGTCTTCTACGAGTGCATCAATTGCTCCAATTCCTGCTGCACATGATAATGGATTGCCACCAAATGTAGATGATTGTTCTCCCTTGTTAATTGAAGCCAAGATGTCTGGTCTGACTAGAGTTGCACCCATTGGTACACCGCCTGCAATACCTTTTGCAAGGCACATGATATCTGGTACTGTATCCCAGTGTTCGCTTGCCCACATCTTTCCAGTTCTTCCAAGACCTGCCTGGATTTCATCAAATACTAGAACAATTCCTTTTTCGTCACATAATTTTCTGACTTGTTGTAAAAATCCGTCTGGTGCGACATTGATTCCACTTTCTCCTTGGATTGGTTCCATGATGATCATTGCTGTATCAGAATCTGCGGTATTTCGTAATGCTTCTATATCACCAAATGATGAAAAACTTACAGAGTCAACAAGCGGCTCAAAGGCCTTGCGATATTTTTGATTGAATGTAACTGATAACGCACCTAGTGATTTTCCGTGATATGAGCCGTTCATTGCAATCATCTTCTTCTTTCCTGTAAACTTGCGTGCAAACTTGATTGCTGCTTCTACTGCTTCGGTTCCACTGTTGTTTAGGTAAACCTGGCTTAGACTCTTTGGTGAAATTTTTATCAGTTTTTCAAGAAATTCTTCTCGGGTCTTGTTGTAAAGTGAACTGTGTACTGTGATTATTTTATCAAGTTGATTTTTTATTGCCTTTACTACTCTGGGATTACAGTGGCCAACTAATGCAACTCCATAGCCTCCCATGCAGTCGATGTATTCTTTTCCGTTTGCATCCCATACATGAGCTCCTAATCCACGTTCTATTGTTACGGGAAATCTCTGATAGATGCTTCCCATGAATTGATCTTCTGTCATTTTGATATCACCGTACAGTTATCATGAGAAATTGCCGCAGATATTGGGTTTTCCTTTTTGCCGTTTGCAACAAGTGCCTCCTTGACCCCCATCTCCAATGCTTCTGTTGCAGCAAGAATTTTCTTTTCCATACCAAATCCGATCTTTGGTAACATTGCTTTTGCCTCTGCTAATGATAATTTTTGGACTAGCTTTTCTTCCATGAGTAAACCATCTACATTTGTAAGAAATAATATCTTGTCAGATTTCATCTTGCCTGCAACATATGCTGCAGCTCTATCTCCGTCAACATTGAGAAAATCACATTCTTCGCTGATTGCAATGGGGGATATCACTGGAACATATCCTTGATCTAGTATGGATTGAATCAATCCTGTATTGATGTCTTGTATTTTTCCGGTATAGCCACCATCTATTATCATCTTGCGACCCTTTTCGTTCATTACGATTAGTTTCTTTTTTCGTTCTGCTTGGATTATTTTACCGTCTACTCCTGAGAGGCCAACCGCATTGATTCCATGCTTTTGAAGCATACCAACTATCATTTTATTTATTTTTCCTGACATGACCATTGTAAATATCTCTGCAGTCTCCTTGTCGGTAAATCTACTCTTGACTCCTCCTGGGGATACGATGAATTTTTGCTCCTTTCCTAATGCTTCAGAAATTTTTGTTACTTCTTTTCCACCACCATGTACCAAAATGAGTTTCTCTTTCTCTGAAACTTTTTTTATGTCTGATATTGTTGTAGGATGAAGACCATCTACTACACTTCCTCCTATCTTTATTGTAATCATTTTTTACACAGGAGTTAGCGGAGTGTACGCGATTCCTTCCATCTCGTTGAATCCTGCCATGACATTCATGTTTTGTATGGCAGAACCTGCTGCACCTTTCATGAGATTGTCTGATGCTGAGAGAACTACAATTCTGTTATTGTCTTCATCAATATCAAATCCTACATCACAAAAGTTTGAACCTACAACAAACTTTGGATCTGGGAATTTGTAAAATCCTTTCTTGTCGCGGATTAATCTGATGAATTTTTCATTTTGATATTGTTCACGATATATCTTCCACAAATCCATTTCAGTTACTGGTTGTTTGAGAAATACATGGTTTGTACAAAGAATTCCTCTTACAATGTCAACTGCGTGTGGACTCATTGATACTTTGATCTTGGCTCCTGCTGCTTGACTTAGCTCTTGCTCTATCTCTCCGGTGTGTCTGTGCTTTGCTGGTTTGTATGGTCTGATTACACCTGATCTCATTGCATGATGAGTACCTGAGAGAGTTCCTGCACCTGCACCTGATGAGCCAATCTTTGAATCAACTATGATGTGTTCTGTATCGATAATGTTCTTTTTGATCAATGGATATAATCCGAGAATTGATGTTACTGCCATACATCCTGGACATGATACAATCTGTGATTTTTTTATCTCTTCTCTGTGTAACTCTGGAACTCCAAAGACTGATTTTTCTAGCAACTCTGGATGTGGATGTTGCCAACCATACCATTTATCATAATCTGCAGGATTGTGCAATCTATAATCTGCACTAAGATCAATTACTTTCATTCCTCTATCATAGAGCGCTTTTACGATATCTACTGCAGTTCCATGTGGTACTGCGGTAAACACAAGATCACACTTGTCTGTTAGTTTATCATAATCAAGTTCTGAAAATGTCATGTCTGTAAATCCCTTCAAGCTTGGCTGGATTCTAGAAATGTATTCTCCAACATACTGTCTTGAAGTTACCATTGAAATTTCTGCATGTGGGTGACTAACTAGTAATCTGAGAATTTCTCCACCGACATACCCTGATGCTCCGACTACACCTACTTTCATTGATACTCTCCTACCAGAATATAGTATAATTTAAACTCTAAAATTTTTTTCAACTTTTGGAATTTATCGCTTGGCGTAACTTATTGCATAGTCGATCATTTCTTTTGGTATGTCTTTTTTAGCAACTTTTGCAAGTCCCTTGAATTCTACTGTATTGTTTACTTCATGTACCACAAATCCGCGTTTTTTGTCTTCCATCACGTCAATTCCCAAGATTCCGCCTCCTACTGCCTTTGATGCCTTCATGCAAATGTCTTCCAACTCCTTTGTAATTTCACATGCAATTGGTTCTGCGCCAAGGGCAATGTTTGTCTTAAATCCGCCTGTGGATGTTCTGTACATTGCTGCGATCAACTGGTCTCCTACGGATATAGCTCGTATGTCTCTTGGAGGACGTTCTACGACTTCTTGTAGGTAGTAAATCCTGTCTAGTGGTCCATCATTTAGTTCTCTGACCTCAATTATTGCATCAGCTGTCTCTCTGTTTCTCAATGGTACTACACCTCTTCCCCAACTTCCTATGATTGGTTTTATCACAAGGGGATAGCCGTCTTTTTCTAGTGTCTCTGTTGCAGCTTCAGATGAAAATGTAAAGTATGTTTTTGGAGTGGGTACATTGTGTTTTTTTAACAACAATGATGTCAACATCTTGTTTCCACAATTGTTTGCGACCTCTGTCCTGTTAAGTACTGGAATATCTAAAAATTCAAGGGCTGCTGTAAAATGAAGACCACGAAAGTAACTGACGCATCTTTCTAAAACGACATCTCCGAAATCGTAATCGTTTTTTTTACTTTCAGTGGTAAATTGAGTGGTTTTAGCGTCGATCATCTTCGTATCGTGTCCAAGCTCGATTGCTTTTTGCTCGAGCATCTTCTCCTCCAGTCTTACTCTATCGAACACGATTCGAACTTTGGGCATTTACTCTCCCCAATCTTCGCCAACTTTCTCAGCATGCTTTAATTCGCATACGTTACCGTTCTTGGAAGCAATCTCAAAATCTGCCCCACAATCAGGACATGAGACTATCTCTCCAACACTTGCATCGTCTGGAATTTTTATTGTTGCATCACATTCTGGACAATTCATTCTTTGATCATTCACCTCTTTTTTAGTAATTTATTAGCTTCTGTCGATTGAAGTCCCCATAGCTCAACGAATCCTTTTCCAAGAGTTTGGTCAAAAGTTGAACCAGCTCCATACGTTGCGAGATCATGGCTATACAATGAATATTCTGATTTTCTTCCAACAACTCTGAGACTTCCTTTGAACATTTTGAGCTTGACAGTTCCGCTAACCCTCTTCTGTGTAGCATTGATAAACATATCTAAATCTGATTTTAATGGATCTTGCCACAATCCAGAATATGCAATCCATGACCATTCTGTATCAACCATTGTCTTGAATCGCAATTCGTGTTTTGTCAAAACCATTTTTTCAAGATCAGT
>DATEZN010000203.1:0-2841 GCA_035255545.1 Nitrosotalea sp.
AAAAATTGATCCTCCAAAGGATTTGGTGTTATGTGTAGCAATACCAAAAATCGATGTTCCCAAAAAAAAGACAGAGGTATCCAGAGGAGTTTTGCCTCAACAAGTAAAATTATCAGATTATGTGAAGAATCTCGCTAATGCGTCTGCAATAACTACAGGATTTATCAACAAAGATGTAGAATTGATAGGTCATTCGATCAAGGACATAATTGTAGAGCCTGCCAGAAAACATTTGATTCCAGGCTTTGACAGAGTTAAAACAAATGCACTAAAAGCTGGTGCGTTAGGTGTAACAATAAGCGGCGCCGGTCCATCAGTAATTTCATTCACATCAAAATTTGCAGATCATAAGAAGATCTGTAAAGCAATGGAAAAAGGATTTGCGTCAGCAGATACAAGATGTACTACTATAATTTGTAGGCCAAGCAAAGGCGCTTTTGTACTATAACTATTTCTTTTCAATGAATTTACGCATCCGGTCTTCTCTGTCCTTGGTTGAAAAACATACTGCCCAAGAATAAATCTCAAGTTTTAATCCAGTATCAAGATTTGTATCAGTTCCTCTGTTTACAAGCATCTTAGAAATTCCTATTGCAAAATTGCTGTTCTTAGATATCGCTTTTGCATATGCCCTAGTTTCAGAAAGCAAACTCTCAGAAGGAAATATTTTATTTATCAAGCCCATTGAAAACGCTTCTTCGGCAGTAATTTTTCTACCAGAAAATATGAGGTCTTTGGCTCTGGCAGGACCAATAATTCGTAATAGTCTTTGTGTACCTCCCCATCCTGGACAAATTCCTAATGTAACCTCTGGTTGACCAAGTTGTGCATTAGGTGATGCAAATCGAATATCACATGAGAGTGCAAGTTCACATCCTCCCCCCAGAGCATATCCATTTACTGCTGCAATGACTGGTTTTTCTAATTTTTCAATCCTGTTCAAAACTTCATGTCCACAAAGTGCATATTTTTCTGCCTCTGCCGGTCCAATGCTACTCATATATTCAATATCTGCACCGGCCGAGAAAGCTTTTGGTCCATCACCAGTGATAATAATAACTTTTGAAGAATCCTTTTCCAAGTCATCAAGAAGAGAAATAAATTCATTCATGACATCTAAATTCATTGCATTTAGTTTGTCTTGTCTGTTGATTGTGATTTGAACAATTTCATCTTCTCGTTCAACTTTCAGATATGTCATATATGAAAAATATTTTAGCAGAAATTAAACTTTAGAGATCGTTTTAGATAGAAACCGAGTTATAATACCACCTCACAGTCAAACCATCTTTGAATCCATTTGGATTAGCATCATCTATTGGCTCAGCTGTTTGTTGGGGCACTTTTTTTGTTCCAGTCAAAAAGGTCAACGTTGCAAATATTTGGCAACTCCAGGGGTCTACAGGAATTGGAGTTCTTCTTTTTGCAATACCAGTTGGTTTTTTCTGGGGATTTGGAATTTTACCTAGTGGTCTTCTCAGTGGAGTAATTTGGACTGTAGGAAACATTCTAGCACTTTATTCAGTCAAGCTCATAGGACTTTCAAGAACTTCTCCGCTTCTTGCAGGTTTTAGCATTCTAGTTTCATTTCTATGGGGAGTTTTGTTCTTTGAAGAAAAATTTAGTTATATGATACTAGCAATTGGGGCAATTGGATTATTGTTAGCAGGTTTACCATTTATCACAAGCGCTACAAAGACCTCAACTATTCAACGAAAAGGATACTTTATCGCTGCAGCATCAGGCATCATTGGAGGCTCCTACGTCATACCAATGCAGGCAACACATACACTTCAATCGGGATTCTTTTCATCCAGCTTGTCGATTTTTGCAATAGGAATACCATTATTGTTTTTATCACGCAGATGGATCAAAAAAGAGATCGCTGCCGGAATAATTTCAGGAAGTTTATTCAATACAGGTAGTTTGTTTGTTTTGATGGCCATAACATCAATTGGGATTACAGTAGCATATCCCATTTCCCAGACAGCCACACTCTTTGCTGTATCTTGGGGAATTTTGTATTTTAAGGAAATATCAAACAGACGCAATATACTTAGAGTTATCACAGGATCTGTCATGATTTTGTCTGGAGCAGTATTGCTCTCTATTGCCTAGTCAAGCATTTTATTTGGTATGATGGAATTGTTTTCAAATTGAAAGCTGTTATAGTGTTTAGTGGGGGTTTGGATTCAGTGTGTACTGCAGTCTATCTTCAAAAACAATATGATCTGTATGGAATAACTTTTTCTTATGGACAAAAAGCAAATAGAGAAGTAAAAATTGCACGCCAGTTTTCAAAATTGTTAAAATTTAAAGAACACAAAGTGGTAAATATTGAATTTATGAAAGACCTATATGAAAATACAAACGCCCTGACTAATTCTAAAATGACAATTCCTTCAAAATTTGATTATTCCATAGTTGCTCCAATAAGAAATGCCATTTTTCTTAGTATAGCTTCAGCATGGGCATTTTCAAAAAAAGCAGAGGTTGTTGTATATGGCGCTCATATTGGAGACACTAGATATCCAGATTGTAGACCAATGTTTACAAAATTACTTGCCAAGGCTTTGAATGAAGGAGAGATTGATGGAATAAATCTAGGTCTTAGAAAGAAGATAAAAATTTGGAGTCCATTTATGGACAACCTTTCAAAGAGTGATCTCCTAGAGAAGGGATACAAAGAATTGGACAAACAGATTTTCAAAAGTTGGAGTTGTTATGGAAATGGTAAGATCCATTGTGGAAAATGTGAGTCATGCAATAACAGAAAATTGGCTTTTGCTAAATCCAAAATTTTAGACAAAACTAGATATCTAGATTTTTGATAAAATTGGT
>DATEZN010000204.1:0-7925 GCA_035255545.1 Nitrosotalea sp.
AAATTTTTATGGCTGCCCGCAAGTCAACTCCAAGAAAGAACAGGTTGATGAAAAAGATAAAACAGAATTCATCTGTACCAGCTTGGATAATTGTTAGGACAAAACGAAGAGTGAGAACTAATCCTAAGAAGAGACAGTGGCGCAGAACAGATGTGAGTGTAGGATAAAATGTCTACTGAATCAATAGAAAGAATTTACACTATTAATCTCGGCAAAGTACTCTTGTCCCCAAATAACCAGAGGGCAAAGAGAGCAATCAACATGATACGAGAATTTGCTACAAAACATATGAAATCAGAAAATGTAAAAATTGAAGAAGAAATTAGTCACTTGGTTTGGGCACGAGGAATCAGACATCCGCCAAGAAAAATTCGTGTAAAAATTACAAAAGATGATGGTAACGTTATCGTCTCAAAGTATCAAGAAGAAAAGAAGGCAGAAGAAACCTCTAAAAAATCAGACAAAAAGTCTGATGGTAAAAAGAAGGGTGATAAGAAATCTAAAGATAAATCAAAGAAAGAAGAAAAGAAAGTAGAGGAAAAGAAGACTGAAGAGAAACCAAAACTAGAGGAAAAGAAAGTAGACGAAAAACCAAAGAAAGAAGAAAAGAAACCAGAAGAGAAACCAAAAAAGGCTGAAGAAAAACCAAAACAAGAAGAAAAGAAATCAGAAAAAAAGCCAAAGAAAGAATAAACTCTAAATTTTAATTCACTGTATTTCCATTAGATTATTTTTTGTTTGAATCTTATTCTATTTGATCTAAATTAAGATCAATTTTCACGCTTGCATCTGGCTCGTCCCAATCAAGTACCTTGTCTTTTGGTATGAAACCAAGTGGATCATACTTGTCAAAGCGTGTTTCCCCTTCTACTGCGGTGAGCAAAACAACTTTGGAGCTTTCTCCTGCTGTGACTGACATGCTCACTCGTGTACTATCATCTCCAAAAATTCCGCTTATTGTGTTTACCATTGAATTCAAAACTCCTACTGGCACTTTGTTTCCGCCTACTACGTACATTAATGCACTTTTGATATTGTTTGGTGATGCGTCCTCGTATAACATCTTGATAGAGTCTCTAAGTGAAGTCTCTACATCTGAAATATCTTTGCTAGTTGAAAGTATGCTAGTTTCAAGTGGTAATGATGAATTCTTTAGAGTGGATATTACATGTAGCAAGGCAGAATTTGTGATTCCGTTGCATGCATCTGGAGTAAGATCTGGATTGCTTTCAAGTAATGCATCATTGTCTATTATCACTGTACAATCTGAATTTGTCTTTAATCTCTTCAGAGAAACTCCTGAAAAGAATATCCTGTCTTTTTCAAACTTGAATGGCATGATTCCAAAGGAGATTGTACTCTTTCCTGCTTCTTTGCTAATTTGAGATACTACAGGTGCAAGTGCAGCGCCTGACTTGCCTGCTAGGTTGGCAATAACCATTATTGTTGAATATCCTCTAATTTTTTCTTCAATAGAACCTCTTGCACCAAATGATACTCCTCTTATGAGGTATGCAGACGGATTCAAAATAGGACTGGTATTAATCAAAATCTTTGAGGTATCATGATTGAGATCTCTTGCATCGTGGCTTATCAGAAGACAATCATAGCCTAGTTTCTCCTTGATATTGACGGCAAGTTTGCATCCTGCGCCTCCTAAACCTATGATTAAAACTGGATCTTTCATCTGAAACTCCATGACTCCCTTTTGCTTACAAAATTGGTTAAAAAACTTTGTTGCTTAGTTTTGATCTGAACTCGGATCTAAAATATTTAGCTCACTATGGTACCATACAGACCATTTGGTGCTGCACCATCTATCTTGACAATAGCCTTTTTCCCTAGTTTGACCTTGTCATCTGTAACTATCTGCTTGTATGCAAAATTTCTTCCCTTTGTTATTCCATCTGATATCTCATCAAACAAGACCTCTCCCTTCCAACCTATCCACTCTTCATTTCTTTGCTGAGAGATCTTTTTTGCCATGTCAAAGACTATCTTACTTCTGCGCTTGATCTCTACAACATCAATTTGATCCATTTGGGCAGCCTTGGTGCCAGATCTCGCACTGTATCTTGAGAGGTTTACAATATCTGGTCTTGTCTCATCTATCAAATCAACTGTTTTAGCAAAGTCTTCTTCTGTCTCTGTGGGAAAGCCTACAATGATATCAGTAGCAATAGTAAATCTGTCAAATCTATCTCTGAATGCAGCGTTTACATCGTAGAATATCTTTGAGGTGTGTAGCCTTTTCATGTCTTTGAGGACTTTGTCACTGCCGCTCTGGACTGGGATGTGGAGAAACTTGAAGACTCGATCATTTACAAAACTCTCCAAAAGATTGCCCTTGATGCGTGGAAGGTACATGGGATTCATCATTCCTACGCGTATCATGAAATCATGTTCTATGCTTGAGACATTTTGTACAAGTTCAGGTAGGTTTGAACCAATGTCCAAGCCATAACAGCCATTATCAGTTGAGGTGAGCCATACCTCTACACAACCATCTTCAATTTCATGTCGTACTTGTCTTACAATGTCTCCAACTCTATAGCTCTGCAAATCGCCTTTGGCTATCTTTGTCTGACAAAATGTGCACTCGCTCATACAACCGCTTGCTATCTCTATGATTCCAACTGCTGGATTTAGTCTAACCTTTGGAAGTCCTACCTTACTGACATCAGTATCGGCAAGCTCTACCTTTCTTATTCCATTTAATGCTGAACTTATCACATCCAAAGTTTTTCCAAGGGAATTTGGCCCAAGCAAACTTGCTTTTGGACTAAATTTTTCTACTGTTGACTGTTCTGCCTTGGGTAGACAACCTGCCACAACAAGTGGATTTGATTTTAGTTTCTTTATCCTGTGTACCATCTTGTGTGCAGTAACATCTTTTACAGAACAAGTAACTATCACACTAAGATCAGAATCATTTTCATTTTCTGCAAGAGTATGTCCCCCATTTACAATTAGACCTGATATCATTTCCGAGTCTGCAAAGCTTGCAGAGCAACCATATGCCTCTACCCAGATCTTTGCCATTGTTTATCCGAGTAATGCCTTTACTTCTTTTTCAGTCAACAATCCTTTTGCAATTACAAGTTGTCTGATTGTCTTTCCTGTCTTGAGAGATTCCTTGAATAAATCTGCAGAAACTTGGTATCCAATCTTTGGAGTAAGAAGTGTTACTATGACTGGGCTATTTTCTATGTATTGACTAAGCTTTGTCTTGTTTGCAGTCAAACCATCAACTAAATTCTTTGAAAATATTGGAACAAAATTTCTTAGCATATCCATAGAATCAAGAACTGATTTTAGCATTACAGGAAGCATCACATTGAGTTCAAATTGTCCTGCCTGTGCTGCAAGTGCCACAGTAGAGTCCTTTCCGACTATGTCAAAACATATCATGTTCATACATTCAGCAAGTGATGGGTTTACCTTGCCTGGCATAATCGAAGATCCTGCATGAACTGCGGGAATTCCAATCTCAGCTAAACCTGCAACAGGTCCTGATGCCATCAATCTAATGTCATTTGATATTCTTCCAAGTTCTAGTGCAAGATTTCTTAGAGTAGATGAAACTCTAGCAACTGCAAATCTACTCTCAAGTCCAAATTGCATGTCTTGTTCCGGTTTGAGTGAAAGTTTTGATATTTTACCAAGCTCTGATATTGCAAGTGTTCTGTATCCCTTTGGTGTGTTTGCACCAGAACCAACTGCAGTTCCTCCTAGTGCAACATGTTCAAGATCTTTTTTTGATTCAAATATTGCATCACGTGCTTTTGCAATTGCTGTAGCATATGCTGCAAATTCACTTCCAAGAGTTACAGGGAGTGCGTCCATCAGGTGGGTCCTTCCAATTTTTTGATAACTCGAAAACTCTTTTGCTTTTTTGGTTAATGTTTTTACTAGTTCGTCAATTGCTGGTATTACTTGATTTACATTAAATAAAATTGCAACATGCATTGCAGTTGGAAATGTATCATTACTTGACTGTGACATGTTTACATGATCGTTTGGATGTATGACTTCGTAGTTTCCTTTCGGTTTTCCAATTATCTCAAGTGCAATGTTTGCTAATACCTCGTTTGTATTCATGTTGAATGCTGTTCCAGCACCGGAATTGATTGCCTCTACAACAAACTGATCGAGATGTTTTCCTGACAAGACTTGATCACATGCCTTGATTATTGCATTTCCTCTTTTGGTATCAAGTACTTTTACTTTCATATTTGCAACTGCTGCTGATCTTTTGATCATGACAAATGCCATGATGAGATATGGATGAGATCTATGTCCACTTACATGATATTGTTTTATTGCTCTTGCTGTAAATGCCCCATAGTATGCTTCTGCAGGAATCTCTACTTTTCCCAAAGAATCAGAATCAGTTCTAAACTTCACGCCAAAACTAAAATTAATTTTCCTAATATGCATTCGCATTTTTTAGAATTAAGGGTGGTCGGAAATCACAAGATTCTGCGAATTTCTTAAGAAAATGCCCAATAAGTTAATATATTTAGATTTTAACATCCGAAACGATGAACAGACGATACAGTATGATGTCTATTGCCGCAGTAGTGGCAGTAGCAGGATTATTGTTCGCAAGCACATATTCACAGACTCAGATGACTGCATCAAGTCAGAGTGTTCCTAGTGCACCGGCACAGGCCTCGATTAAATCAGTCGATGATATGGGCGGTATCCAATTACAAATGCCAAGTGCATTTGCACAGATACCAGCAGATCAAATTGATAATTTGACTGCACAGGGACGTCATGTAGTAGATGTAAAGTTGGTAGCTCAAAGCACTACTTTGCCTATTATGGGTGGCGGAACATATTACGCATTGACCTTTAACGGTCAAGTCCCAGGACCAACTGTAAGAGTTACACAAGGCGATATCGTCAGAGTAACACTAACAGTACCATCGAATGAATCAACCCCACATTCCATAGATATGCACGCAGCACAACTTAGTGCAACAAACTTTGGAGCTGTTAAGGTTGGTCAATCAATGACTTATGCATATATTGCTGAGACTCCTGGTGCATTCAAGTACCACTGTGAAGGAGTTAATCTTGCATCAATGGACCAGCATGTAATGTCCGGCATGTACGGAGTAACAATCGTTGATCCATTGAGTGGTTACAATCCATTGATAGTAGACAAGACCGATACCCAAGCTGGTAAAGTCGTAGTCGTACATCATAGATATGAAGCTGCAGCAAAAGAATTTGTCTTAGAGTACAATCAATTGTACTTGAACGCAGATGGCAGCTATGACCAGACTGCAATGTTCCTTCATAACACAACACAAACTGTTGTAAACGGAATGGCATTTGGTTACACACCAAACTCAGATATCAACAAGCTGATCAAGGGTGATCCAACAAAGAATGTCTTCCCAGTGCAACCTTGGAATGATCCATCACTAAAACAATATCAAGGACATCCATTATTTGTAGACCTTGACACACACTACAGAATGTTTGTAGTCAATCAAGGAGACATGCCAGTATTCTTCCACATTGTGGGAGGACAACTTGCTCGTGTGACACAAGGAAACCATGTTCAAGCTGAAGGAGTTCAGACTTGGTTGATTGGTGGCTCACAAGATGCAATCTTTGATGTTGTATTTGACAGTCCAGGTGCATATGTAGCAGTCAATCACGACTATGCAGCAATCTTTACAGGTGCGGCCACAGTATTTGTAGCAGGCGACCCATTCAACTTGGGCTATCAGCCAGGCTCTATGCCAAACCCATCTGACGCAGTACCTCCACTAGGACCAGATTCCATTGCACAAAAGGAACTAGTTCACTGTGAATGTACTAACGCACAAGCAGCTGCAATTGCGCAATCAATGAGCGGGTAAATCCCCAAATCTTTCTCTTTTTGTTTTTAATTTTACTGTACTTGTTATTTTACATCAATCATAATTTCAGACCATTATTTTTTCACGCAATTTGATAACGAAAAAAATTATCTGGGCAATGATTATATTCTGTTACTGGTGGCTCTCTTTCATGTCTATGAGTCAATCTGTCTTGATCTGTGATCAAGTGGCACCAATTCTAAATGACATATTACAAAAAAATGGATTAAAAATAACATACGAGCCAGAAATTACACCGGATCAAATAAAAGAAAAAATTTCTAATTTTGATATAGTTATAGTGAGAAGCAGAACAAAGATCACAAAAGAAATGATTGATCGTGCCACCCAGTGCAAAATAATTGCACGTGTGGGAGTGGGTCTTGATAATATTGACACTGATGCAGCCAAAGCAAAGGGCATACGAGTCATCAATGCAGTAGAAGGTGCAATGAACGCCGTTGCAGAACTTGTTCTGGGGTTGATGCTTTCAATGGCAAGAGAAATCCCGCGAGCAGACAGGGAAATACGAAATGGCAAGTGGCTCAAAAAAGAACTCATGGGAAGTGAACTTTCTGGAAAATATCTTGGTATAGTTGGTTTAGGAAATATTGGTAAAAGACTTGCAAAACTTGCAAGAGGTTTGAACATGAATATCATTGGATTTGATGTAATGCCAATTGCAGACGATTTTGCACGCGATGTTGGATTGATAAAAGCAGACATTGACACTCTACTCTCAAGTGCTGATTATGTCTCATTTCATGTACCGCTCACTGAAACTACACATCACTTGGTAAATGCCAAAAGACTTGCTACTATGAAAAAGACTGCATACATCATAAACACATCAAGGGGTGAGATTATTGATGAAGATGCATTGCATGATGCACTCAAGGAAGGAAAAATTGCAGGCGCTGCACTTGATGTCTTTGAAAAAGAACCTGCAGTTGGAAACAAACTCACATTGCTTCCAAATGTTGTATGCACTCCACATATTGGTGCACAGACAAAAGAAGCTCAGACACTTGCAGCAAATGTCATAGGAGAAAAAATAATCATGATTCTTCGTGGCGTTATCTAATACGTCAAACCAACAATAATTAAAAAGTAAAATCTAGACTCGCATGATTCCGTTTTCAAGTAGGTATTCTATTGACATGCCAAATTCATTGTCTGAGATGGAATCGTTTGACCACAACTGGACACTATTTTTGAACCATTGTGGAATGTATGCTTGACCTGTAGAGTTGTTGTAGTTTGGAACGTTGAGTATGTTATTGTTTATCAACTCTCGAATTATCCCTGCATACACCTTGTCTGTAGGAGATCCTTGCTCCAGCGTTTTAACAAGTGATTTGAACTCTACAGGTATGACAATTTTACCAGTATCTATTAGATCAAAAGAAACACTTGCAGTAGCGTTGGAATATTCTGCATCAATACGGTAGGTTCCAGGATTAAACGTTGTCTTGTAAAATGGAAATGGTGAAGTGATTGTATTGTTTAGTTTGTCTATTGGCAAGTTAATTGGTGCGCTTGTCTTGTTTGAGCTGTCTGTGATGTGTATGGTTATGTTGTTGCTGACAAGTTCTGAGATCTGGAAGTTGATTGAAAGCAAATCTCCGTATTCGTAAACATGTTTACTTGTAGATATCTCAAGGGAAGGGGTTGCAAAACTATATTGTGTACCCAGTACTACCGCTCCAATCATGACAAATATCCAAATCTGTCTTGACCATTTCATAAAAACTAGGAAAAATTAATTTCATAAATAGGCTTCCTTGAGATTTGATTTATTTTGCAAGCAAAATCCCGCTTAATTTTCTAACAGAATATAAAGGGTAAATTTGTAGTGCCGAGTATGCCTAGTCAACAGGACCAAATCTGGATCAAAATGTGGAAGGAAAATTCTCCAGAGCTTAGGGCAAAGGCCATCCAGTGGAGAAAAGAAAATGCTCTAATGCGTGTGGATAGACCAAGCAGGATCCAAAGAGCACGAAGACTAGGATACAAGGCAAAACAAGGAATTGTTGTAGTAAG
>DATEZN010000205.1:0-3549 GCA_035255545.1 Nitrosotalea sp.
AAATTGAAGTGAATTTATCATCACATGTTACCTATTAGAGATGAAAATCCAAAACCTATGGGATATAGGCCCTACGTAACTTATTCTTTAATTGCAATCAACATTGTCATATTTCTTTGGGAAATCTCTGTAACTCATCAGATTTGGGAGTTTACAAATCAACGAGCAGAAAACATGTTGTTGAGTTATGGTACAATTCCTAATAATATTGTAAACGGACTAGCAGATCACAATTACAGTGTATTTGTTTCTGTTTTTAGCTCCATGTTTCTGCATGCAGGTATAATGCACATCGGAGGTAACATGTTATTTCTCTGGATATTTGGAGACAACATTGAGTACAAATTTGGAAGGGGGAAATTTTTATCACTTTATCTTTTTTGGGGTGTTGCAGCTGACTTTCTCTATATCTTGTCAAATCCTTCCAGTCAATTGCCTGCATTAGGAGCCTCTGGTGCAATCTCTGGTGTACTTGGAGCTTATCTCATCTTATTTCCGAATGCAAAGGTAGTCACACTAATGTTTCTTGGATTCTTCACCAGGTTCATTAGAATTTCCGCTAAATGGTGGTTACTATTTTGGTTTCTTATACAAAATGTCTTACCTGCGTTTATTGGATCAAGTGGTTCAGGTGTAGCCTTTTTTGCTCATATTGGTGGATTTCTAGTAGGATTGTTTGTTGGATATGTTTACAAAAAGACTCATAGCTCGGAATTTACCTATGGTACAAGATATGGATGGAAAGGTGGCAATACCAAATGGGGAACTTAGATCGGTAAAAAAACCATGTAGATGTAATTCATCATAAAATATTCAAGATAACTCTATGATTACCAAAGAATAAATTCCATATATTTCTCGGGAAAATATGCCCCTCATAACAATTTCAATGTATCCGGGCAGAAATGAAAAACAAAAAGAGGAATTTGCCAAAGCCATTACAAAATCGGCAGTTGAGATTCTCAAGACAAAAGAAAGCCATGTGATTGTGGTTTTCGAAGAGAACCCAAAAGAAAATTGGTATATGGCAGGAAATCCTCTCTAAACACATTTTTATTTTATAATAATTCACAAAACTTGTGACAAAAATTGCCGTAGTTCAAATGTGTGCTGAAATAGACAAACAAACTAATCTAAAAAAAATTCTAAAATATATTTCACAAGCAGCACGCAAGGGTTCCACACTTTGTACTTTTCCAGAATTCATGATGTGCTATACCCCCTCATCTCAATCTCCTGTTGATCTTGCAAAAATTGCTGAAAAAATAAATGGCGAATTTGTTTCATCAATATCTGAAGAAGCCAAAAAAAATTCGATACAAATCATCGGTACTTTGTATGAGAAAAGTCCAAAACCAAACAAAGTATATGATACATCTTTTTTCATAGGAAAAACTGGTAAAGTTGTATCAACATATAGGAAAATTCATCTTTATGATGCACTCGGATTCAAAGAATCTGCAAAACTTTATCCTGGCTCATCAATCACAAAACCTGTAAAAACCAGTGCAGGAAAAATGGGAATGATGATTTGTTACGATCTTAGATTTCCTGAAATGTCTAGAATGTTAGCCTCATCTGGTTCTGAAATTCTTGTAGTTCCATCTGCATGGGTCCAAGGAAAAATGAAAGAAGAACACTGGATTACAATAAACAAAGCAAGGGCTATTGAGAATGGTTGTTATGTAATTTCTCCAGATCAAGTTGGTAACATTTACTGTGGAAGAAGTATAGTAGTTGATCCTTATGGGAAAATACTTCTTGATATGAAGAAAAAAGAAGGAATTGGAATTGTTGATATTTCTCTTGATGAAGTAAAACAAGTAAGACAAAAACTTCCGCTTTTACAAAATAGACGTACTGACATTTACGCCAATCTCAAGATTTAGTTCTACTTGTACATCGTATGTTCGAACATTGTCGTGCCCATTTTTGTTTTCTAGAATATCTTTGGAAAATAATTGGCCACAAACAAATCTTGCAAGAAATCTTTGTTGCACAAATCATACCTCTTTGCACTAGTGGAGATGATGCCTTGCATCCATTATAGTAATTTGAACACCCGATGAATCGTTTCTTTGTTTGACGAGATCTTATTATGAGAAGTTTTCCTATGTGACAATCCGGACATTCTACAAGACCATTAACAGGTGCATTTGTACCTAATATGACATATTTTCTCTTTTTCTCAGACCATGAAAGATATCCATTCTTGTCATAGTATTGTTTTATCTCACTTTGGATCTTGTCAATTTTTTTCTCTGTTATCTTGACAGAATTTCTAGGATCTACTCGTTTTTTAACTACAGATATCTGAGTAATTTGGTCTTCCAATGACAATGTCATATTGTTTATTGGATTAAAGAAACTACTGAAGAATTTTTATATGGAATCTAGTCAGCGAGATTTGTGGAAAAAGTCTGTCTTATTGGTGCTGGCAGTACAAAATACGGTAAATTAGAAGACAGCATTACTGATATCGCTCTTCAGGCATCAGTTGATGCTATAGAAAGTGCTGGAATAAGTTCAAAGGAAATTCAAGCAGGGTATATTTCTAACGTGTTTGGCATTGCAGACAAACAAGTTCACCTAGGTCCTGTCATAATGAGTAATCTTGGTATTCCAGAAGTTCCTTCACTTTCAATCGAATCTGCATGTGGAAGTGGTTCTGTTTCATTTAGAGAAGCATTTGCAAATGTTGCTGCAGGATTTTATGATGTGGTATTAGCAACAGGAGTAGAAAAAGTAACTCATACAGGTACTGAATGGACTACAACTTACTTTTCATATTGTTCTGATTTCTTTTACGAAGGAGGAGCTGGTGCTTCATTTCCAGGATTGTTTGCATCCATGGCAAGAGCATATCTTGCAGAATACAAAGCTACAGAAGAAGATCTTGCAATGGTTGCAGTAAAGAATCATGACAATGGTATTCTTAATCCAAAAGCACATCTCAGAAAAAAAATAACAGTAGATGATGTAATGAAGTCAGCTGTCGTTGCAAGTCCATTAAAATTGTATGACTGTTGTCCATTTTCTGATGGTGCAAGTGCTGTCATAATATGCAGCGAAAAATTTGCAAAAGCACACACTAAAAATTATGTTGAAGTTATTGGATCAGGTAGGGGTGGATCACCTGCTGCACTACAAGGAAGAGATCATATCACTACAATACCAAGTACCAGAATTGCAGCACAAGCTGCATACAAGATGGCTGGTATAACTGCAAAAGATGTTGATTTTGCAGAAGTTCATGATTGTTTCACAATTGCAGAATTAGTTGACACTGAAGATTTGGGATTCTTTGAGCAAGGAAAAGCTGTACAAGCAGTTAGAGAAGGGCGAACCAAACTTAACGGAGATATATCCATCAATCCATCTGGTGGTCTAAAATCAAAGGGTCATCCGATAGGTGCAACTGGAATAGGTCAGGTAGCAGAAGTTTTTGATCAATTAACTGGAAAAGCAGGAGAAAGAACAGTAAAAGACGCTAAAATCGGATTAACACATAACTTTGGTGCAACAGGTGCAAGTTGTGCCGTACATATA
>DATEZN010000206.1:0-3620 GCA_035255545.1 Nitrosotalea sp.
GGTCCAGAGCCAAATTGAAATTAGAAACTAACAAAGAAAAAAAATTGGACGCATCTTTCATCTTGGAAAAGATATCGGACATACAGACAAATCTTGGCGAGTTAAAGAGAGTTAAAACTCAATGTACTAACATAGAAAAATCAACAGGGGTGATAAAGGAAATTTCCAAAACAACAGAGACTCAGATTAGAAAAGATCTCGACGAAATATTGGAGTCGTTAAACGAAGATATCAAATCTAACCAAGAACAAAAACCCGAATAAAAATTAAAATCAGTTATAAATCAAAATTTGAATTCGTGGTATTCTGAGAAGAATATTGAATCCATTAACTCTGTGATGAAGATTTAGTTATTGTAGATTAGATTGACCTTAATTCAATATCTGTGCAGCCCGATAAAACGTTCAGTAATACTCTGAGACCACTTTAGATAAGTAATTATCATTATACTTCTTAGTAATCTAGTTGCAAAATAGTCCTCTAGATAAAAATGGAGAAAAACTTGCCTATAGATTAAAACAGTTCAAAAACAAAGCAGAAAAAGTAGATTCTAGAGACATCTCAATCTTTCTAAGAAAGATAATTGAACGAAAATCATTTGATTTATCTGTCCTTGAAAATTTTGACAATTTGGCAAAAAACATATCTGAATTAATTCTGAAAAATAAAAAAAATGTATGTGTGATCAAAAGTTCAGAGTCTACAGATACTGCAATACAAAATAGTGGAAAATTACGAACGCTTTATAGAACTACAAATTTTATTCAAGATGAGACTGGTCAATACCCATTATTTTTGGGCTTTCCATTCATCGAAGGATTTTTGCATGATGGTATAACGTATGTACGAGCACCATTACTTTTGTTTCCTGTAACACTAGGATTGGAAAAAATAAAGAAACCCGATGGATGGTATGTTCACCAAGATCAAGAAAGAACTCCAACAGTGAACAAAGCCCTTTTTAGTTTCTTCAAATCAAAAGGATATACAGAATTCCCTGAAGATCTTGAAGACAAGTGTACTGAACTGTTAGATAAAATATCTGAGATTGATTTACCAGATTTTCAGACCAAATTCATTTTAGGATTGTATGATATTCTAGATTCATTTAGCTTGAGATATAATAAAGACTTTCAAGAAAAAATTGAATCATTTACACCAATAAAAAAAGAGGACATTGTAAAACTAGAAAAAAATGGATTACATATCAAAAATGGAATTATACTTGGAATATTCCAGCAAGGTAACTCTGCAATATCAGCAGATTATGATACATTAATCAAGAAAGCATTGGATGGTCAGGATGAACAAGGTATCATCGATGATCTTCTAGAGGCACCATCTGATGCAAACCAATGGGATTCATCATCAAGTAACGAAGCAGAAGAAATGGATCTGGACAAAATACCCGATAGAGACATCAATACTATTTTGCCTAGTGATTCTAGCCAAGACGAAGTACTTCTTGCATCACAGACACAGGAATGCACAGTGGTACGAGGACCTCCAGGGACTGGAAAATCTCAAGTTATTGCAAATTTGATTACTAATGCATTAAGCAAAAATCAAAGAGTTCTTGTAGTATGTCAGAAAAGAGCTGCCCTTGACGTAGTAGCCCAGAGATTAGAAAAAGAAGGATTGGGAGAATACATCTCGCTCATTGAAGATTCTAACAGAGACAAATCTATTCTGTATCGAAGATTAAGCAGATTCTTAGAATCTGATGTCTCAAAACACGAGGCACTTCAGAGTATACTTGATGCTAATTTCACCTCAAATGACATAGATAAACTGATAGAGAAGCAATCAAGCCTTGTTCGTGCATTGTCAAAGCCATATTTTGGAGGTGTGACAATACACCAGCTATATGTATCCATAACCACGAACTATATTCCAAAGCTAAATCTACGAGGAATTGCAGAAAAGATAACCGTAAATGAGTTAGACCAGTTACTTTCAATAATTCCTTTAATTCAGAATAATTCGATCAGGTTTGGTGTAGTAAACTATCCATGGTTTTTTAGAAAGGATTTAACAAATTTTTCACCATTAGAACAGCGTCAATTTCTAGAGAATCTGGATAGATTGCTAATCTTATCTGAAAAAAAAATGTACGACATGAATGTTCAAAAATTATCTACGTTTGATACATCAATCAATATTTTAAAAACCAAGACAGGATTTTTTAACTCGTTTAGCAAAGAAAGAAAAGAAGCTGCCCAATTTGTAGAATCTACATTACAAAGAAAACTTGAAAAAAATGAAAATTTTGATCAAATAACAGAAAAAATTCAATCAGAATTACATTTACGAGATGATTTAGAAATTCTTAAATCCGTATTACAGGATAATTTTGTAGACAGTTTAAAATCTGATTCCTTAGAAAGAATTCACGATTTCATATTTGCATTAAAAGATACATCTAGTGATATTGGTGATATCCAATCTCTTGATAATGCTATACGTGATTTAAATGAAATACAGAAGACAATCGTCTCCACATGTACGGCAGATTTTACAACTCATCATGTTTCATGGGTACAATTAGTAAAAGATGAAGTGTACGCACATTGGATAGACTACATACAAAGAGAAAATCCAGTACTACAAGGAAATCCCTTTGAAAGTTACATGCAACAGAAAAATAGACTCAGAGAACTTCTACTCAACAAGCGAATATTATTAAAAAAGAAGTTGATATCAGAACTTCAGCTTAAGATTAGATCGATTCCAAAATACAAGCGAAACAAGAGTCCCGAGGAAATTAGTTGGTCAAAGTTTACTGCAGATGTAAGTAAGCAACGAAAATTAAAACCATTACGCAGATTATTTGAAGAATATAGAGACGTCTTACTATCAGTTGCTCCGTGTTGGTTAATGACTCCGCAAGCTGTTTCCGAAGTATTTCCACTTGAGAGACATCTTTTTGACTTGATAGTATATGATGAGGCAAGTCAATGTACTGTGGAAGAGGCAATTCCAAGTCTATATCGTGGAAAACGAATTGTAATTGCAGGAGATGAAAAACAACTTCGTCCATTTGATTTGTTTAGAATTAAAGATGAAACCGATGAACATGATGAAGATGAACCAATAACTTCAGAGTCGCTTTTCATCTTGTCAAAGCGTTTCTACAATTTCAGATCGCTAAATTGGCATTACCGATCAAAATCACAGGCTCTCATAGATTTTTCAAATCATGCATTTTATGAAGGAAGACTTCAGGTTGCACCAGATGTAATAAGGAATCCCAAACAAATTCCGATAAGATGGATTAACGCCAACGGAACTTGGCAAAATAACATCAATTTTGTAGAGGCTGTAAGAGTAGTAGATGAAATAAAAAATATCTTGCAACAAAATGTATCTAGGTATCCTCAACCATCTATTGGAATTATTACATTTAATGAGAAACAACAAATTGCAATACAAGATGAAATTGATAAAAGACGATCTGAAGATCCTGAATTTGATCAAATATATAATTTAGCAAAAAATCCACTGAGCAAGAAAAAAGATGATGAGATCTTCATAAAGAATATTGAAAATGTGCAAGGTGATGAACGTGATATTATCATATTTTCAATAGCATATGCAAAGGATTACGAGGGAAAACTTAG
>DATEZN010000207.1:0-5381 GCA_035255545.1 Nitrosotalea sp.
CAGACCAACCATGTTCATCATCGCCTATCAATTTTCTATTAGAGTCAGCAGATAGTGTAGTTTTTCCAGTACCTGAAAGACCAAAAAATAAAGATGTGTCTCCACCTTTTCCAATATTAGCAGAACAGTGCATTGGAAATACACCTCGTGATGGTAAAATGTAATTCATTACAGAAAACATTGCTTTTTTTATTTCTCCAGCATATGATGTTGCTCCAATCAGAACAACTTTTTTTGTATAATTGAGAAGAATGAACGTATCAGTTTTTGTGCCATCTACTTCTGGCGTTGCTTTGAAATCATTTAATGCAATAACAGTGTACTCGGGATTGTGCGACTCTAATTCAGAAGCAGTTGGTCTAATGAAGAGTTGTCTTACAAAGAGGCTCTGCCACGGATGATCAGTTATGATTCGAATTGATAATCGATGTTCAGCGTCAGCACCTACAAATCCATCAAAGATGAAGATTTCTTTACCTACAACGTACTTTTGCATATTTTCGAATATTTTATCAAACTTGTCTTCTGGAAATGGATGATTGATTTTACCCCAATCAACGGTATTGTGAGTTTGTTCATCATCAACTACAAAACGGTCATCAGGAGATCTTCCGGTATATTTTCCAGTTTTCACGGCAATTGCTCCACTTGCAGTCAAAATGCCTTCGTTTCTTTCTTCTATTAGATCAATGAGATTTTTGACAGGTAAATTTCTCTGTATCTTGGCAGGTTTTATTCCCATTTGCTCCAATTGAGATACAACGTGACGAGTGATCGTTGGTTCCAAATCCTCTATCATCTGGTAAGACGATTCCCTATGAAAATCCTTATTATCTCTTCGGATCCCGTGAGCCCACGCAAGAAACGTATTTATTGTAAAATTTGATCAGAGTCGTATACATGCCAATTAACAAAGAAGCTCTTGAACTTAGGAAAAAGGTCGCAGAACATAGACCAGATTTTGTTAGACAAGAGAGCTGGAGATATGCAAGACTTGCAGAGACATGGAGAAAGCCAAAAGGTATGGACAACCATCAGAGAAAACAAAAGAAAGGATGGCCAGCATTGGTACGAATCGGATACGGAGGACCAAAGATCGCAAGAGGATTACATCCTTCAGGATTTACTGATAATTTAGTTTACAATTTAAAAGACTTGGAAAAACTTGATCCCAAGAAAGATGGTGTTAGATTTGGTCACGGAGTAGGAAAGAAGAAGAGATCTGAGATCATTACAAAGGCAATAGAGAAAAACTTCAAAGTATTCAACGCGAGAGTGTCAGCTAGTGGTAGTAAATCTTAAGTCTAAAAGACAGTTAGTCTCCAGAATTCTTGGAGTCGGAGTAGGAAGAGTAAGATTTGATCCAGAGTATTTGGACGATGTAACAGATGCAATTACTCGCGACAATATTAGAAGTTTGATAACTGCAGGAACAATTCAAGTAAAGCCAATTGTAGGAACTTCAAAAGGAAGAGCACATTTCAAAAAATCCCAGAAACGCAAACGTGGAACTAAACAAGGTTCCAAAAAAGGAAGAAAGGGATCAAGAGTAGGAAAGAAGGAAGTGTATGTCAAGAGAATAAGAGCAATGAGACATCAACTAAAAGTATCAAAATCAAGAAAAGAAATACCAAACGAGAGTTATTGGAAACTGTACAAACAAGTTGGCGGAAATCAAGTAAGAAACTTGGCTCACCTCCGTAGCTTGATAGAAGAAGTTCGTTCCAAGAAATAAATTTAGAATCTATAGATTGTATCTTTATCAAGAATTTTTCCTTTCTTGATTGCTATTCCTTCTTTAGAAAGCATGTTAGTTTTTACTTTCTCACCCCACGCATAACCTCCAATTTTACCAGTAGACAGAATCACCCTATGACATGGGACGATAACAGGAAAGGGATTTTTGTTCATCATTCTTCCGATGGCACGTTGTCCATTTTTTAGGCCTACTGCTTTTGCAAGTTCAGAATATGTTGTTACCTTACCGGGTGGAACTTTCAAAAGTTTTTCGTATACTTTGTGTTCAAGTTTCAAATCTTTATCATCTCGAGATCACTTGTATTTATCATCTCAACTATTTTTTGTTTACTCTTCCCAAGTCCACTCCAATCTACCAGTGCAAATTTAGCTTCATCATTTCGTTTCAATATATGATCAAAAAGATACGAGTCCAGATTATCAAGACCATGTTTTGGAATAATAGTACCTAGTACAAAATTACCTTCAAGAAGTTCCTTGTTGAATTTGCGAGGATAATGAGTACCCCCAAAACAGATAGCCACATCATGTTTTTTTGGCGATTCGGACATTTCTTTCAAGACAATTTTTGCTACAGTTTCACATAGTTTTGTATCAGTCCATTCTCTTTCAGTTGTACCTATTTCAATGAATAATGTAGGTTTGCTCAAGGCAGTAGGTCCATGATGAGTAGCCTCTATTGTTATGTCAAATTTTGAGAAAAGATCCCTTTGTTCCCACAATCGTTTCATGTATGATTTTTGTCTATGAGGATGAGGTACAGCCACCTGTCTTGCAAATCCACCAAACATGGCATCTCCAAAATTTCCCGTACTATGACAAGTTAATGCAAGCGCCCCACTTTCAGCAGCATGTTTTGATAAAAATACATAACCATCATAATGATATTTTTCTTCAAGCCAGTCTGCAGATATCGCTGGAGTTGGTATTATTACAAGATCAAAATTATCTCCATGAAAAATTCCATCATCACTTTTTTTCATTTGTCGTGAAAGAAATGTTGCCATGTTAAAACCGGCAGGATCCGATTCGTATGCTACCAACAGTTCCATAAAAAAATAATCAGAGTACCACTTTATTATCGTAGAGGAGATCACAGGTTTGCCAGTACACATAAAAAGTATATTTCCAAATACTTACTTTAAAATTTAAATAATACTAGTAGTATTATAGAAACATGAGAATCAGGTTAGATCCAAATGTAAAGAGAGATACAACATCAATCAAGATAGATCCATTTGTATGGAAAGAAGCAAAGAAGGACGCTATAGACAGAGAACTTGATCTGTCTCAATTAGTAGAAATTGCATTAAAGACATGGTTAGAAGATGAAGATCCTAAAAAAGTCAAAAATGAATTAGGTGAAAGATAGAAAAATGTCTCATTCTGTAAAATATGAAAATTTAGGTAAAAAGAAAATAAAGATGAGAATAGAAAATGAATGAGAAACCGACATGCAAAAATCAGCAATCAAACAAGATACCTTCAAAATCTGTCGAGCCATTGAAGATACTAGGACTAAGAAGTAGAGAAGATCTAATCGAAGAATGGTTAGCCTTGAATCCAAAAGATGTGACAGATTTTGACCGAGATGGAATCAAAAAAATCACCACCCAAGTCACCATAACATTTGATTTTGGTAAAGAAGAATACCTGTTAGCATTTCAGCCACTAAAGTAAGATAATTGAAGAAAAACTTCTCAAAACATGACCAGGATTATCTAAACATTATACATGTTGAAAATGTAACAATTCATGTCCAAAATAAGAATTATAAGGACACTTTGGGAAAAGTCCTCCAATGGTAAAGATAAACCCAAAGCAGATGCTCAAGGACATGGTTAACACAATGAAACTTGCCAAAAAGTCAGATAAAGAGGACTATATGGAACACTTGAGACTAGTAGCTCTTGGAATGGCCACACTTGGAGCCATTGGATTCATAATTCAGTTTACATTTGCTGTTATTAATTTAGGACATAGATAAAATGGCTCAAGAGACAAAATCACACTTTTTTGCAGTTAGGACCACAGGAGGTCAAGAAAAGGTTGTCATGGGACTATTAGAAAACAGAATTAAACTAAAGAAACTTAACATACAATCAGTTCTTTTGTTAGAGAACCTCAAAGGGTATGTCGTTGTGGAAGCAATAGATGCAAATGCAGCATTTGACGCACTACAAGGAATTAGACACATCAGAGGTCAACTAAGAGGAGAATTGACATTTAAGGACATAGAGGGTTACCTTGTAAAGAAATCCACTGTTTCAGAATTGGTAGTGGATCAAGTAGTAGAGATTATTGGTGGTCCATTCAAAGGTATGAAGGCCACAGTCACAAGAGTAGATCACGACAAAGAAGAAGCTACAGTGATCTTACTTGATGCACCATACCAATTGCCAGTTACCGTTGATGCGAATTATCTCAAACCCTCAACTCATTAGCAAGGATTAAATTTACATTTAAGAGGGAAGAAAAAATATGGCAGATATACAAACCGTTTCTGCACTAGTAACAGGAGGACAAGCCAGTGCAGGTCCTCCTTTGGGTCCAACCTTGGGTCCACTTGGTGTAAACATCTTACAAATAGTCACTGCCATAAATGAAAAGACTAAAGATTTTGAAGGAATGAAAGTGCCTGTTACAGTCAATGTCGATAAAGGAACAAAGAAATGGACTGTAGAGGTTGGAATTCCTTCTGCTGCCGCTCTAATTTTAAAAGAAGCCGGCATTCAAAAAGGATCAGGAACTTCTGGCGCCACATGGGTAGGAGACATTTCACCAGATTCTGTTGTTAAGGTTGCCAAGTTGAAAATAGATTCATCTTACGCACTTAATGTAAAATCAGCATCAAAAGAAATAATCGGAACATGTCTTGCATTAGGAATCAAGATAAGCGGCAAGAATCCAAAAGAAGCAACTGCTGATCTAGAATCAGGCAAATGGGACGATAAATTCAAGTAAATTATTCGCTTACAGTATAGATTTGATCTTTATCTGTTTTCTGTAATTCAACAAAAGTTTCTGTATTTTGTATTCCATCTATCTTTCCTATCTTTTCTATAGCCACAGTATGTAACTCCTCAAGATTCTGTGCCCTCAGTGTCAATAAGATATCAAATCTTCCAGTAACTTCAGATATTGCAACTATTTCCGGAGTTTTCAATAATGCCTTGTGAATCTGATCTTTCAACTTTGGATCTCTGTTGACACCCATGGTTGCCCTCACACCAATACCTATCAGAGACTCGTCAACAACAATTGTGAATTTCTTGATTAGTTTTTTCTTAACAAGTCGTTTTACCCTGCTATAGAGAACAGATGTGTTGACACCGAGTTTTTTTGAGAGATTTGGAACCGATGTATTACCATCTCTGCTAAGTTCGGTAATTATTTTCATATCTAATTCATCGAATTTGTGCAACTTTGCGACTTGTTTTTATTACTATTTAATAAATGTAAGTTACTTTTCCAAAAGTATTCTTATTTCAAGACTAGTATCATTACAAGAAATTTTTACAATTATATAATTCTCGAAGGATTTTGTCGCTAAAGGATTTTAAATAGGCAAATCAGAATGCTTTCGTAATGATTACCGAGTCCCAGATAGCTCAAATGATAAC
>DATEZN010000208.1:0-17455 GCA_035255545.1 Nitrosotalea sp.
ACCGCGCAAGAGAAATTTCATCTTCAATATATTCTGCAATGTGGGGAAACTCTAATGCATTTGTTCCACTTTGGCTTAGACCATCTTTTGGATTTTTCTACAATTCACCATATCTTTATGACATGTCACCTCTCAAAACAACTTTAGAAAAATTTGTAGATTATACAAAACTCAAAGATCCTTCAAGACCAAGGCTAGTGATAACTTCAACAGATATACAAAATGGAAGACCTGCCATATTTGACAGTAAATATGACAATTTCACATCAGATCATGTCTTGTCTAGTGCAGGATATCCATTCTATGGAATATCATGGACAAAGGTTGGTAACAAGTACCTATGGGATGGAACACTACTTAGCAATACACCACTAAGAGAAGTAATTGATGCCTCACCCACATGTGACAAGAGAGTCATAATTGCAAATCTATTCCCTCGCGGACAGGAAGATATTCCAAAGAATATGATGGAATCATGGCACAGGGCAAGAGACATCATGCATGCAGACAAGACAGATCAGACAGTCCGAATGTCCAAAGTAGTTTCAAGATATCTTACGATAATAAATAAGATGCATGATATTTTGGAATCAATTCCACTTGATGATACCAATAGGAAGAAATTCGCAGAGATTGAACCTGAGTTTAACAAGCTTGCATGTCAGAGAGGCGCCATAATAAATGAGATAGTAAGAATAGAAAGAAAGGAAGACTCACACTATCTTTTTGAAGATGCTGATTTTTCAATTGCCACCATAAAAAAATTAATAAAATCAGGCGAAGAAGATGCAAAAAAAGCCTTGGAAAACTTTGGAAAAAACTAGCACTGCGTACAAGTATGAGATACAATAGGATGTTTTTCGTGTTAAGAATATTTCAAAAGTTATAAGCACAAAAGAAAGAAGTGGAACATGTCTGAAAAAAATAAAGAAAAAGAAGATTTTCTGGACGAGCCTTCTGAAAAGGATGATGAGGAAGACGAATTCTTGGATGATGAATTTGAAGAAGAGATCGATTCTGAAAAATCTTGAGTCACACCAAATGTGACAATCACTTAAAAGCAAGAAACGACCTGAAAGCATCATGAACGATGCACAATACAATTCTCAGATTGAAACTATTGCAGCAATAATACTCAAAGACAAGATCTCTCTTGATGAGCAAGATGAAGGAAGATTAAAAAAATATCATGATTTGGTAAAAAAACAATTCAACTTGCAAGACGAATCTGCAATACAACTTGTAAATGAAGCATTTTTGTATCTAAAGCTCAAGGGTTCAGATTCTGCTGATCCTCTCCAACATGGAGATCAATTCGGTGCAGGATTTAGCTAAAATATCCTCAGAGACCCTAAGAAAACTTTAGTCTAGTTTTTGCCGATATTGCAACTATTGAAATTATTGACACAACAAGCACTAGAGAAGATAATGCACCAAATTCTGGAACTACCTGTGTACCAATTACCTCCACCTGTCCAGTATATTTTGGAATAAACACAGTTACTGTTCTGTCAGTACTAGTCTTGTGTTCTGTAAATTCAGTGTCAGCCCCATCTACCAGTACAAAAAATTGGTCATCATTTGCACCATTTTTTGCATCAATGAGCGTTCGTGGAAGAGTCAGTGTCAGATTTCCATCAGCAGACGATTGTAGAAATACCACAAGAGAAGTATCATGAGAACTAATTGACATTTCACTAACTGTTGCACCTGTTACGACATATGGTATCTGAAATGATTGGCCACTCTGTGCATTTTTTATCACATATTGTTGAGATGTTTGTGCAAAGACTGGTGCAGCACCCATTGAAAAGACAAGGCATGTCATGATAACATAAGAGTATAATTGCATAGATTCTTTTTTACCAAGCATTATTTGACCTTTGCTAGGGATTGACAATGAGTAGAGAATTGAAAAGCAAATCACATGTGCAAAGACGCCTCTCAAGTTTAATTTCTACAAGACATGTTATTTTCTTTTCGATTCCAGTCTTGTTGTTTTGTATTACGGTTCCATATAACCAAGCATCAGGACATACAATGTACGACCTAAAGTCAATCATTACTGTCAACTATGCAAATTATACATCAACCGGATATACAATCCTTACAGACCATAACCAGAATTACACAATTTCCCAAGAACATTCATGGATTATAGATGGTAATAGATACAATTTACAAGCTTATTCCATTGACAACAATCAAGATATACAAATCAACAGAACATCTAATGGAAATTTTACTCTAAATGTTACTTCGAACAGAAATCATTCCGTGATATTTTTTGCAACACCTCAATTTGAAATAGTGATGCATGGAACAAACAATGTAACTTTTTTCCCACCATCCCCCACAAACGACAACTGGTTTGATGTCGGTACAGATGTACAGTTTGCAGTACCCAACATGATATCATCTAACATGCAGGATACAAGACAGATACTTGATGGGTGGTCACTTGATAGTCAAGACATAAACGACATCGCAAGACAAGAATCCGGCACTTTCATGTCACCTCAAATCCACATGTCAAGTGCACATAAAATTGATCTAGAGTACAAGATCCAATATTACATCAAGGTCATTTCAAATTTCGGACGGGTTCTAGGAACAGGATGGTATGATTCAGGTACCATAGCAGATGCATCAGTTACACCAGGAAACGATATTCTTGTAAACCATATATTTTCAGGATGGCAAGGATCCATCATAGGGAATTCTAATCAAGAATCTATAGAGACAATGGTAGACGCACCAAAGGTTTTGGTAGCCAACTGGTCTGAAGATTATACCAATGTCTCAATAATTAGCATAATCATAGTTGCAGTTTTAGTTTTGCTTGTAATCTACCAAAAAAGGAAAACACCTTCTAAAATATGATTGAAATTCGAGCGAGAACTTAAAACTATCAGTTTCAATTACCAACATGTTGCTACAGAATCAGGATCCAGTAGCCCTACGTGAAGAAATTCAAAGAATCATGGTAGCTAATGGCTTTAAACGAGAATGTTACTCTAAGATTTTAGATTATACCATAAACCTATTTGAATCAAAGGGTCTTGGCATAGACTATTACGGATATCACAACATTATTCATGAATTAGAGGTCACCTATGTCACACTACTTGCAGCCCAGTCTGAGAACACTCATGGCATTCTTAAACCCGAAGACTTTCCTTATCTTTTTGTTGCATCATTGTTTCATGATTATGACCCACAAAAAAAGGTAGACAAGCCACATGAAGAAGATGCTGTAAAATTCGTCATGACAGATGAGAAATTAGACTCACTACTAAGAGATGCAAGCATTGACAAAAATCTGATTGCTGTATTAATTCACAGAACTACATATCCTTGGAGTGGAGAGATAAAAGAAGTAACAGAGAGAAAAATTGAAGACTGCCTTAACTTGTCAGAAATTACACGAGATGATAAAAACAAAAAAGACCATTTCAAGAAGGTGGGTTGGTTTCTGTCAGTTACAGACAGGATTGCAGGATATACTCTTGGTGACTTTGCAAAAGCATTAGAGATGGCACAAAAAAATGCCCACGCATTAGCATGGCACCCATATTACATTGTTAGAAGATCTGTTGCATATTTTGAGGATCTTCTCAATAACGATGCCGAGATGTATCAAAGTGTCTTGCAAGCACTTCCAAAAGATATGAGAAAGCACTTTACAAACAATGTGTTATCATTTATGAAACTACGTGAACAGGAAATAGAGATTGAAGGATCACTTGTTTATGACAATACTAAATTCTTTGCAGTAATAGAACCCATGTCAAACAGACAAGAACCTGGATTCATAGAGACATTATCAGAAATACACAAACAGTTACCAAAACCACTCCAATTCAAAAAAGATGACTTTGTAGAATCAGTCATGGCAAAAGATACAATACTAAATACGCTAAGACTTGGAAGTGACAACGGCCCAGTCATCGGATTTACAAAAGGGGGGCCTCTAGAAGCATACAAGCTCAGACCAGAAATAAATGACGTAAATTATGGATTCAAAAATACCGCATTTATGGAACCACTTGCAATCAGGATGGGGTATTGGGGACAAAGAGGCGGAAGAGAAATGAGATTATTGTTTAATATGCAAGTACAATCAAAAGGATACAAGTACCTTACAAGCTTTGCATTACGCGATGTAATTACAAGTAGAATTGAAAGAAATGAACCGATTGAATTCGTCAAGCAATTTGACCCAGAGCGTTGGGATTATTATCGGGTAGCTCTTCAATAGTTACTTTACAATTTTTCTAGATATGATGAATTTGGCAAGATGTATTGCACCAATAAAGGGCCATGATGACAACAATATCAAAAATCCAAACCAAGTAACCATCCCATAATTCAAATAATTTGCAACCAAGTTCAAGGGAAATACATATTGTATTGCACCATTAGAGACAAAGCCAGATAGTGATGACTGTAGATATACCTGGCAAGCATTCCAGCCTACAAATACTGTAAAAAATAACAAGATTGTTTTTCTTCCCACATACTTTTCAAATCCTTTTCTTTGCATATTCTGGATTTTTTGATTTAGATCCTTTACTTCATTAGATAATCTCTCCATAGCAAGCTCAGCATTTTGCTGGTAGGAGTCTTTCGTAGCAAGATAGAGAGGTACCATAACTTTCAGATAGTTTTGATCAGAGTCTGTAAGCGGTCGTCCCTTTTGTAATATGTCAAGAAGATATTCCAATCTACCTTGGTCACCTTTTCCAAGAAGTAAGATTTGTTGAATTGCTCCAATTAGATCCTCTGACAACAGTTTGAATCAAAGTTTGCCCAGATAAAAGCGATGGTACCAAAAGTAAACGCAGATTTGTATAATTCTCTACACCTAATACATACTAAGTCAGAATCTATTCAACATGAATTGGAACTTGAAAAAACATGAGTTACCTAAAAGACCAATTTATTAATTCATTTGTACTAACCGTGAGCCATATCATTAAGCATTATTTTTCGTAATGTCTTTTTACCACTTTTGATACTTATCACGGGATTTTTGTTTTTGAATTCTTCTGGAATTATTACAGATGAAACACTTCCAGCATAGACATGTTTTGGTTTGTCTAGATCGGTGTCAGTCCAGACACATGCATTTTTTTCACAAAGTATTACACAATCTTCCATTGTTTCTCCGCTGTTTCGTATTCGAATTTGTGATGACATGGTAGATGACACATGTTCTAGTGTGAAATGATATTCTTTTGCAATTTTTCTTGCCACCTTGGTCCGGACAAACCATGTTGCTATACCAACAATACCAGATGCTACAACAGACGTGATAACACCATTCATCAAAACACTGTCAGCAGATTGAGGTTTAGTAGGTTGTTGCAAAGATTGACTAGAATTTACAACAGGCGTGGGGGATATTGCTTCAGGTTCCTTTGCCACGTGTAATGTTTGATATCTCAAAATTCCTGAGAGGACATTGTTTATTGTAGACGATGTCTGTGTTACATTAGATAGAATGGATCGAGGATCCTTGATGATAACAAGTTGTTGATAATCACTTTGTGACAATATTACTCCAGATAACAAGACTCCATCAGGTGCAGTGAAATCAAGCTGTACATTATTTGCAACAGGTGGCATCATACCAGTTTGATCATATATGATAGTAGAAGATGGGGCATGCACAGATGATGCGTTTTGATCAGGTGTTTGTACTGGCGGTGAAATATATTCCAGTGTTGTTGCAGATGCCTCATTTGATGGATTACTGTGAGTTCCAGGATATACGGCAAAGATTCGATAAGTGTAGGCAGTATCAGGGATTAGTCCATCCAAATAATATTGCGTAGTACCATTACCAGTGTTTTCATCAATTACTTGGTAATCCCCAGGAGCATTCTTTAGATCAATTTCATAGCCCAATAACTTTTGTCCATATTGATTTAGAGGCGGAAGCCATGAGAGGCTAATTCTAGTAGAAGAGATAGCTTTTGCAATCAGAGGAGCTGGAACTGAATTGTCGTTTAAATGATTATTTTGATACGATAACAGATTATCAAGACTATTAGTTGCAGGATCAGATGTAGGAACCACATCAAGGATTATGCTCCTAGGATCTTTTTTGTATTGCAATGCAAGATAATCACTTTGATCAAATATGACACCAGACAGAACAGATCCATCAGAAGGAATAAAATCAAATTTCACGTTTGTTGTTGCAGATGAAACTGGAGGAGTAGGAGACTGGGAAGACGTGGCAGAAGGAATGGCAGCAGCAATATTTGATGAGTCAGTAGATGTATCATCAGAATAAACTGCCGAAACTCGATAGGTGTATGCCGTCCCAGTTGTCAGGCCAGTCATGGAATATGCAGTAAGCGTGCTACCCGTATTGTACACTATGATATCAAATACACCAGGACTAAGCTGTTGTTCAATTTTATAACCAATGATTGTTTTTCCATAGTTTTGTGTAGGGACAGACCAAAACAAGTTAATCTGTGTAGGAGAGACTGCAGTTGCAGACAATCCAGTAGGTTTCATGGTTAACACTTGAGGTGGAGATCCTTGCGCTAGATGAACACCAAGTACTCCAATTAAAACAAGTGCAATTACAAAAACAGAAAAGTATCGATACATCACATTCATGGCAGTCATTTAGCACTAAATAAACCAGTCATATACATTCTCAAGAATTGACTGAAAGCATCTGTCAGAATTGGCACACAGTATGATTTGTTCAAATCAATGAATATCAAAATAGAAGATGAAAAGAGTCAGTTGTAGAAAAAACTCTACAGGTTTACTTGATTGTAATTACAGCGTTCGGTGGTGATGATGGGTTTACCACTGTGATATCTACTGTTGCTGAATCCTTTCCAAATGTGTTGCTGACAGTATTAGAGAACACTAGATCCTTTGATTGACCAAGAGACACATCTGGTGCAGTGAACATTGGTTTTGCAGTGTTTGCATCCAGTAATTGCACTGGATCACCTGAGACTTGTACCCAAGAGAATTTCAAGTATCCACCAGTACTGTTCGTGCCATCAAGTTGAACTGAACTTGTTGCAGGAACTGTTTGGTCTGGACCAGCATCTGCTACCGGAGTAGCACCTGGTTCTGGATATGCGGCATAAACATATTGTTCACAGCTTCCGACAATTGAACCACCTTGGTTAAGTGTTAATTGGAACGCAAATACACTACCACCTGAACCAGTTGGGAGTGAAACAGTTGGTGAAACATCTGTTGTAGATGAAATTGAAATTGGCATTCCAGATATCTGACTCCAATCATATGTCAATGGAGCATTGGATGGATTCTCAATTGATTCTACAAGAGTTGCGCTACCACCCTCATGTGATCTTATTATTGGACCACAGTCAAGTGATGCAAGTTTGTATACAGATGCGCTGATAACATGAACAAGAACAGAATCAGAGCCTACACCGCCATATGGGTCAGTTGCAGTAATTGTAAAGTGTAAAGTCGAATTGTTACCAGAATTAACGGCTGGCGCAGTAAACATGGTAGTAAGTTCACTTGGATTTGACAAAGTCACATTTGAACCAGCATCTTGAGTCCATGCATAAGTCATGGTGTCACCGTCTGGATCAGTAGCAGTTGCCATCAAAGTCATTGCACTTCCTTCCATCACAGTCAATTCATGATCAGTAGTTACTACCGGAGGATGATTGTTATGAATAACATGAAGTGTGAATGCTGTGATGCTTGTAAGTCCCTGTGGGTTTGTTACAATTAATGAGAACTTGAGATCTTTTACTTGACCTGGGTCAACTGCCGGAGTTGTAAAAGTAATATCAGCATCAGAGGTTGAGGACAAAGTGACTTGGTCACCAGACAATTGCTGCCATTGGTATGATACAGCTTGGAAATGTGGATCAGTTGAATCTTCACCAGATAAGGTGACAACTGTTTGTTCATTTACAGTAGCCTCACTAGTCTTAGTTGTAGAGGTTCCAGTTTGTGCATATGCAGAAACTGAAGATACTGCCAAGGATAACAACATAACTGCCAATATCGAGAAAAGTACTTTTGAATTCAACTTGTGTGTTCTAAATTTTCGAATATTAAAAACCTTTCTCTTAAATGAATTGTTAGCTAGGATCGCTAAGAAAGTTGGCAACAAATTTTATCTCAAAATCGATTTTTGAGCTCAAAATGATCCATTTTTGATCAAAAAACGAGCAATGAAGTTTTTTAGATCTTTAGAAATCAAACTTTGATCAAAAAGAATACCTGTTTTTCAGTTAAAAATTCCTTTCACAGTATAAAATCATGAAAAAGTAAGGACGAGGTGATTTTATTTGTTCCACATTTTTTGCCAAGTTTCGGCAAATTTATTCATCACATCACCATATGATTTCATTTGATCCATTCCAGATTGACTAAAGGACTTTTGCCAGTTGTTACCAAATTGTTTGAATGTCTCAATTCCTGCTTGGCTCATTGATTTTTGCCAGTTTTCAGTAAACTGACTCATTGTTTTATCGCTAGATTCTTTGACTGCCTTCGCCATAACATCATTGTATTTGGACTGGACATCCGTAGTTGCTTTTTGAAGTGATTCAAAGGCGTGCATCCATGCCTTGAGTGATTTATTATATTCAATCCACATCTTGTCCCAATCTTTTGGAGCATGTTCTTTTGACATGCTATCACATGGTCACGTCACTTGATAAAACTATTGATAACTGTCACAGATAAAATTGAAAAAATACACATTCAATATCAGAAACATATCAATTTTGAATGTTCCATTTCCAAACTTTGTCTATTGTTACGTTTTTTGGAGTTTTTGTTCTTTTTTGAAATCATACATTCCCATACCAATTCCAACAATGAATGCAACAATACCAGTTGCCACCATGCCCACGGCCAGATGTACAGTACTACATTTCATCCCATATGCTGCACTACAGCTGTTACCTAGAAACGGATCTTCACCTATCACAGCTGTAATTCTCACAGGTTGATTTCCAGTGTCGAGCATTGTGAGATTATATGATCCGCCTTGCATGCTTCGTTGTATAATATGATATAGAAAACCATTACTGCTATCTTTCTCAAAAGTCATACCATTTGGATCTACACCCTCCAGCTTGACAGAACCAGAGGATGGTACAATATGTGCCACAATGACATTATGTTCTGCGAGATGCGATGAAGATATAGTGGAATTTATAAATTGATTTGGAAGAATTTCTTTGTCTGTAAATATACTAGATGTTGTTCCAATAACAGATTCCACTGATTGATATGATGTATCAAAAAGATTAGCCCCAATTACAACTACAATTAATCCAATCGCTGCAATGATAGGACCACGTGCCAAGGATAATTTTGCCAAGCATTAAAAACTTTCAAAGTACCTAATAAGAAACTTGCAGTAATAGTACAATCGTGTAATTGCAGGCACCGCATAGTGATTTAGTAGGTTTGTCATCTCAATGTTTATGACAGCCATTCATAGTACTAGATAATGTTTGAAGAAAATTATCATAATTTCAATAATTATCATCTGTTTTGTTTTAATGCCTCAAAATGCATTTTCAACATCATCCCCCATACAGCTTAACAAAAAAACATTCAGCTGGACTGATAGGGTATACATTACAATCTATGCACCAGATTTTAATTCAGATCCTAACATAGTTGATGAAATAGGTGTCACTACAGATGACAAGATAACGGTAGCCACGAGCGGTCACACTATACCATATCGTTTGGTTGAGACAGGTCCAAACACTGGAATATTTAGTGGGTATGTTACACTCACTGGAGATCCAACATTGAAGGGGTCAACAGGTGTAGATGGAGAGGGCACAAATCCAACCGGAATCCAGTCAACATGCAATCCCACATGTGGTCCTACAAATGGATTTCTTCCAAGTAGTAATAACGACGGAGTGACAGTCTCGTTTGAGTATAACCGCAATGAAGTCGTAACAGGATCAGGTACAATTCACTGGAACCAAGGTAGTGTACAATGGTTGCAACCAAACTATCCTGTAAATAGTCAAGCAATATTACAGATAATAGATCCTGACATGAATCTCAATCCAGATGCAATTGACAAATTTGATACAAGTGTCTGGTCAGATTCTGATTCAGGCGGCATCAAACTATCAATGACTGAAACTGGTCCAGATACTGGAATATTTCAGGGAGCTGTAACTCTTACCACAGATTTGAGTTCATCAGGAAGTAGATTACATGTATCATCAGGCGATACCGTAACTGCAGAATATACAGACACGACTCTTCCATTACCACACTCATCATCGGATCAACTACGTCTTACTGCAACTACAACTACAGGTACAGTACTTGCTCCGCTTGAACAAGCAGCTTTAAGCAATGCACGAATTGTAGATTCAACTGGAAAATCATTGAGCCAAGTACGTGTAAACCAACAGATACAAGTTGTTTCAGATGTTACAAATCAACAAACTAAATATCAACCGTTTGCATATCTCGTACAAATACAAGACAATAATGGAATTACCGTTTCATTGTCTTGGATAACTGGTTCAATGGCACCAGGACAAACTCTTAATCTTGGTCAGTCATGGTTACCAACTGCTGCAGGAATTTATACTGCTCAAATCTTTGTGTGGCAAAGCATATCAAGTCCAGACGCATTATCCCCTTCATTACCAATACAAATTCAGGTTGGATAGCAGTTCATGTTTTCACAAATTGGCAAACAAGCATATTGTGAAAAACATGATTAAATAATTCCCAAGAGAATGTAAAGCATAGTGCACAAAGAGGCATTCAAAACAGTATATTGTAATAAGAAATATCTTTTCATTTCAAGCACAATATTTCTAGTACTATTTGTTTCCCTTTCTATTGTTTCAGAATTTATCTTTCTTTCCCCCGTCTTTGTATTCAACATACCAGTAAATTCAATTGCAGACTTTGCGTTAATTGTCGTAATTGCACTACTATCAGGAATTGTCACAAGTTTTAGCATCTATCGTATACGCATGACAAATAATGGGTTGAGAAAATCAGGAATCGGTTTTGCAGGTTCCATCATAGGTGCAAGCGCAGGAGCGTGTAGTTGCGGTTCACTTGGAGTTTCTGCAGTATCCATTTTTGGCACAATAGGAGGAACAGCTACAGCATTTCTTACAAATTACGAAATGCCGTTAAGACTAGCATCTATTGCAATTTTGTGTTACACATATTATGCATCAGCAAAAGACATTACATCCAAATGTAAAATAGTCAAATAGATTTAATCAGTAAAATCAGACAAGATCAAGGGCTAGTACAAGTAAAGTTACCATACTGTCCTTGTAGACCTACTGCTCTTGAAATTCCCGCCCCAGAAGTGTCATTTTGAATTGTAAGTGTGCAAGATGGACTTGCAGTGTGTTTACTTGCTTCAAATTTATTTGCGAGAGCAAGTGCTGCAACAACAGACGAGTTTTCAGGATGAGCCTTATCAAAGAAAGTATGGCCTACAATTTCAGGTATCGCAATTAACAATACAAGAACAATTGCAAATATGTTAATTGTTTTCTTGCGATTTGAATCCAAGATAGGGTCACTTTGTAGAAGATCATTATAATTGTCAAGGTTATTGTCAATTTTAGCAACAATATTCAATGTACAAGTGTACATGTGCAATTCGAATCCTTATCAATCAGGATCACGTAATGATATCCATTGGGTAGAGCTGGTACTACATCAAAAAATGATTCTTTGGAATCATTGCACAAAAAAGCACTCAGGCTACAAAAAGAAGGAAATCAGGAAGAGGCAATTATACATCTGGACAAGGCTTTAGAGGCATCACCCAATAATGCCGAATTATTATACGATAAAGCAATATCATTTCAAATGCTGTTAAGATTTGATGATGCAATTGAATACTATGACAAATCATTGAAGCTAGATCCAAGTAACTTTGGTGCATTCATCAACAAAGGACTATGTCTTTCAAATCCCAACATAAACAAACATGAAGACGCATTACGGTGTTTTGATCAGGCTCTAAGATTGATACCAAACGATCCCGGGGCACTATCTCTGAAAGGATATTCACTTGACAACATGGGTAGATATCGCGAAGCAATAGACTGTTTTGATAAGATTCTTGAAACTAAACCAAAGGAAGTAAACATCATCATAAACAAAGGTCTGTCCCTCTCTCATCTTGGCAAGTATGATGAGGCCATCGCATATTTTGATACAGTATTAGATTATGAGCCAGACAATTTTTTTGCGATGCAGTTACGACAACAAGCCGCAAAGAGCATGAGGCAAAATTTTTCCCAATGATCCAGTGCTATCAGTTACACGATATCAAATTTGTAGTAAATTCCAATTAGAGGTCCAAGTTATTATCAAGAACAAGTAAACAATGGTTATATAGCAAAAAATCAGAACATGGGTTGTTGAATAAAAAAGACGCTCAGGAAATAGTAAAGGAAATACGAATTATTAGTCAGTATGTCAGATTTGCAGGTGTAATAGACAACAAGGGGAAGATCATGGCATGGGAAAGAAGACAGGGGCATGAACCACTGCTTAACATCAAAAATACGACTGATCAGTTTTCACATCTTGCGATCAAGACTCGCATGGCATCACAGTTCAACAAACAACTTGGTGATGTACAATTCATGTGGGAGGAAAGAGAAAAAGTACAAACCATATCTTTCGCAGTAGGCAAAAACACAGTCTGGGTTTCAATTGATAAAAAAGTGATTCGTTCCGAAGTGCTCAGAATAATAGACAATTGTCTACCAATTGTAAAACACTTTTCAAAGTAAACCGTCCTATGAGAATCTTGAACAATAAATAGCAGTACAAACAAGAAAAATCATGAATAAAACAATGCCAATAATTGCAGTGGTAATTACAATGACTCTATTTTCTACAAGTATTGCATATGCAACAAGTCATAATGTTTCCATATTTTCAGACGCCCTCAAATATGCCGATTCAAACAGCTACAAAAATTCAAACTATAGTATTTCCATCCAACCACCCATCAACTGGACAGTCCTGACTAATCTACCACCAGATGTATCTAATCAATCAATAGCGGTATTTTCAAACAATGATAAAACCCAGTTGGCCACATTTGGGATTTATCATAGAGATATCGCATCAAATGTAATAGATGCCATAAACAGCCATTCTGATAACGATGTTCTTGCCACCATTGCCCAGGAGATGACACATCAAGATATAGATTCCAAGACTATAGTATACAACGGAGTAGTGGATAGATACACAGATGGAGTACGAATTACAGTTAGTTCTGCCACGCATTATACTGCAGACAACTCTACGTCACTGAGTGAAAACATAATTTATTTTCTCGATAACGGAAATCAATATACACTAGATTTAACAAGCAATTCCGATAATATTGACAAAAACTCCCAGTTGTTTGAGGACTCGGCAAATACATTTGTTGCAAGTCAAACCAATCCAGTTCCAGAATTTCCCATATCTCTTGCAATATTGATAACAGGAATGTTTTCAGCCATTTTCGTTTTTAGAATAAGAGGCACCATAGGAACAACAGGTCACACATAATCAGGCAGTAGACAAAACAGTACCCAGAATACTCACGAAATCACAGTTACAGCAGATTCAGATAGACAAACATGCGATAAAGGTCTAAAAATCCTGAGTGAACAGTTATTATGTAGCACTTATCAACGAAAATCATGTCAACCGAAGACAGACAAATGTTTCCTGCCACATGCGCAGACTGTAAAAAAGAAACACAGGTTCCCTTCAAACCAGCAGAAGGAAGACCAGTATATTGCAAAGAATGTTTACCAAAACATCGTCCAGCACGCAGATTTTAGGCTGAAAAACGCTTAAAAAAATTTTTTTGATCTAGTCCCATATTGTTAGATCAGAAAGATTAAGTTATTTCAAGAAAGAATTCAACCATGCCCCAGATACAATCAGCAGAAAATTTTGTAAAAGAGCAATATCTGAGCAAGATAAAAAATGATGGTACTATACATCAAGAATATTTGGCGGCAGTAGTTGCAAGACTCAAGAATCTTGGAATAACAGATGATGATGTATTATCAGCTGCTTGGCTTCACGATACAATAGATAATGCCATCATAAGCTTTGATGAGTTAGACAAGCGATTTAGTTCCAGAGTAGCAGTCCTAGTATTGTCAATATCAAAGGATCAAAATATTCCAAGATCAATGCAAGAAGAACAATATGTAAAACAACTAAAAGAATCCCCAATTGAAGCAAAGCTAATCAAACTATGTGGCATATCCGCAAATCTCAAGGATTTAAAAAATTCACCATTTTCAAAGACAAGAAAAACAAAAGAGTTGAAAAAGAAACTATACTATCTAAATGTGATTAAAACAGATCTAATCAAAAACAAAGTCCAAATTCCAGGAATTATAGGACTAGTAAATGGAATTAATGATATAGTAATATTGTATGGATTACGGCCTATTGTGTTCCAATAATTCAATAAAACAACACATCTTGAAACTGGTTCAATAAACCTTTTAGAGTTGAGTTAGAGAAGAGATTTAGTGGTATTAGGCCCATACATTAGAGAAGAGTTAGAGAATGCAATCAAGAATTGGTGTCCCAATGTGACCCTATTGAAAAAAGGCGAATCACGTTTGCAAAAGATTTGGAAATTCAAAAGTGGTTCAGATTTCATATACGGTTATCTTGTTGGCCAAATGGAGGGATACATTGCAGGCCTCATAGTTGGAAGACATGGAAAGATACCAGATTCAGAAGAGAGTAAAGAGATTAGAAAAATGGTAGAGGAAAGAGCAGAAGAGATCAGGCAAGTAATGACAACATACGAGAAAAAAGACAAAACAAGTTGAGAAATTTGTCCAGTATCAGACTTTTATTGAACCAGATAGTCGTTTAGATGTGGTCCTAGATAAAAAAGATAAAAAAATTCTAGATACAATGATAGAAGAAGAAATATTTAAAATTCCAGGGCTTGTCAGAAATCTTCGTCTTCCGAAATTTCAGGAAATCTTTCAGATAGGAAATGAATCAGAGTATGTTTACGGATACACACATGGTTCCATCATAGGCAAGTTCGAAACATATTATTTTGTAGTACATTCAGGGAAAAAACCAACTAGTCCAGAAGTAGATGAGATAGGAAAAACAATCTTTGAGAAATCAGGCGAAATAAGAGATGCCATTTCTAAAACCAGATGACATCATGATAAACAGAGTGTCATGGGACACCGCATAGGAATAGTGAATTTGAATATAGAGCCATTCGGGAGCATAGGATCAACCCATATTTTCCCCCCATGTGCTTCTACAATGCCCTTACAAATTGCCAGCCCAAGTCCTGAACCTCCGTATATCCGAGGCTGTTTACAGACACCCTTGTAAAACTTGGTAAATATCTTTCCAAAATCTTCAGATTTTATCCCTTCTCCATTATCTTTGACAAAGAACAGCAAATTAGACGATTCATCTTTTTTGACCACTATTGTAATTTTGCCATCACTTTCAGGAACAAAATCTATCGAGTTTTTTACCAAGTTTACAATAACCTGTTCAATTCTGTTTTTATCTGCATAAATTAGTCCATTTACTTCTACTTCCATTTTTAGTTCAATCTGTTTTCCCACAATCAAAGGTTGTAACAAAACTGCACATCCATCCATAAGACTCTGCATCTCCAATTCTGTTTTTGAAAATTCTAAGGAGTGTAATTCTAGTTTGTACGCATCAGAAATATCTCTAATTAGTGACTCTAATTTATCCACGCATCGGTGTATGGTTCCAACCATTCGTTCCTGTTTTTCATTTAATGGTCCAGGTACGTGAGACTCTAACATTTCTGCACACATCCTAATTGGAGAAAGATGATTCTTTAGATCATGAGTCATCGTAGACACGTCTAAGGGATGTATTTTAGACACATGCTCTTGTCGGTTTGAAACTATGTTTGTGGTCAATGGTTTGTTTTCCAATCCGGATAAAAAATAATGTAAAAATCACCATATAAGAAACAGTCAAGATATTATGAACAAACACAAGTCAGGTACAGCATATCGATCATAGAATTGACAAGATGTTGTAAATGAAGATATTAGATAAAAATTGAGAAAAATTAGGAGTCAGATGTTAATCTGAATTTCCTTATTTTATTGAGAACCTTCTACTAGTTCAGCAGAAGCAAATCTCTGGCCTACTTGGGTAATTCTTACCTTAGCATTCTGGCCAGCTTTGCCGTCTTTAACAAATATTACAAAGCCTTCTACTCTTGCAATACCGTCGCCTTTTCTACTGATTTCAGTAATGGAAACGTCGTATTCCTTTCCGGTTTCTACTGGTTTTGGACTGTTATCAAAACTTCTACCGCCGCCACCGCCGCCAAATCTTCGACCGCCGCCGCCGTATCCGCCACCTGATCGTCCACCGTATGAACCGCCTCTATCGTTGTAACTCATCGTCGCACCTCCTTCTAAACGTGGTTTAGATATCACTCAATAAAAATGCTCGAAATTTGCTTTTGATGTCAAAATTTTGACTCTTTTTCGATCATTGCGTCATTTCATTATACTTAATACCGATACCGAAAGCAAATATCCATGGCAAAAGCCAAAGCAAAACCAAAAGCAAAATCAAAAGCAAAAGCAAAGAAGAAATAAAATAAGTTGACCTGTAAAAAAGGTCTTATCCTTTTTCCAGACTTTTAATTTTTATTCCACATTTTACTTTTAACAAATAAATCAATTTTGAATTTTTAATAGGGAGACAATAGTACCAAGAATAATGTCCTCGTCACGCGATATTGGCAAAAAATCCATCAGATATCACAAGAAACTAAAAGGTACCATATTACTAGGACAAAAATCACGTCGTCTTAGCATCAAAGAAATTCAGTTAATATACACACCAGGCGTTGCTGCAGTATCAAAAGAAGTATTCGACCATCCAGAAAAAAAATTTATTCTCACATCAAAACGAAATAATGTAGCAATCGTTACTGATGGAACAAGAATTCTAGGACTTGGTAACATTGGTCCATATGCTGCAATGCCCGTAATGGAAGGAAAAGCAGTACTATACAAACAGTATGCAGGAATCACTGCATTTCCAATATGTTTGGGTACTACAAATAAAAAAAAGATAATTGAAACTATATTGGCAATAGAGCCAGCATTCGGTGCAATAAATTTGGAAGATATTGAATCACCAAAAGTTTTAGACATTTCACATGAATTGCAAAAAAAAATACCAATCCCAGTATTTCATGATGATAGACACGGTACATCAGTTGTAGCACTGGCGGCTCTGTTAAATGCACTCAAACTTGTAAAAAAACAGATAGGACCAATCAAGATAATTATAGCTGGTGCAGGTTCTGCAGGAGTAGGAATAACAGACCTGCTTAGATTTGCAGGATGTAGAAATCTGATTGTATCCG
>DATEZN010000209.1:0-3742 GCA_035255545.1 Nitrosotalea sp.
TTGACATGAATGCAGTTCTTGTATTTGAAAAAGGTAAAGGTTGCAAAGTTGTCGATGTAAGAATAGGGCTTGATTAGAAAGCAACGATTTTGTTATAATATTTATATTACTTGCAGAGGGTACTAGCAGATATGCCAATTAAGACAGCAGCTGAGTATATCCAAAGTCTCAGAGGCCGTAACATGACAGTTTACCTTTTTGGCGAACTTGTAAAAGAGCCTGTAGATCACCCAATGATTAGGCCTTCGATAAATGCAGTAGCAGAGACATATGACTTGGCAGAAAAGAACTCTGAGATGGCAACTGCAAAATCATCTATCACTGGCTTGCAAGTCAACAGGTTTTTGCATATTGCAGAAAGTGCAGATGATCTGGTAAATCAAAATAAAATGCAGAGAAAACTTGGTCAGCTCACAGGAACATGTTTTCAAAGATGTGTAGGGATGGATGCACTAAACTCGCTATATTCTGTTACTTTTGAAATTGATGAAAAACACAAGACTAGTTATCATAAACGACTAGTTGATTTTATAAAAATGATCCAGCAAGAGAATTTTGTTATTGGCGGTGCTATGACTGATCCAAAGGGAGATAGAAGCAAGGCACCACACCAACAAGAAGATCCAGATGTATTCTTACATGTGGTAGAAAAAAATGACAAGGGAATATTTGTTACAGGTGCCAAGGCTCACCAGACTGGCTGTATAAATTCACACTGGATTATAGTAATGCCAACCATGCGATTACTGGAAGGTGACAAGGATTATGCAGTGGTCGGTGCAATGCCTGCTGATGCTCCTGGAATTACATACATCTACGGACGCCAATCATGCGACACAAGAAGCATGGAAGATGGAGACATTGATTCAGGAAACGCAAAATTTGCAGGTCAAGAAGCTTTAATGGTTTTTGATCGAGTATTCATTCCATGGGATAAAGTATTCATGTTTGGCGAGTATGAATTTGCTGCAATGCTTGTAGAGCGATTTACTTGCTATCACAGAAGAAGCTATGTATGCAAGACAGGCTTGGGTGATGTTTTAATTGGTGCAGCTGCTGCAATTGCTGATTACAACGGTGTACCTGATGTTTCTCATATACGGGACAAACTGGTAGAAATGACTCATCTCAATGAAACAATATACGCAACTGGTATTGCATCATCGTCTCAGGCTCATCGCACCAAGTCTGGTGTCTGGCTCAACGATGACATGCTGGCAAATGTTACAAAACATAATGTAACTAGATTCCCGTATGAAATAGGCAGACTTGCACAAGATATTGCAGGTGGTCTTGTTGTTACACTTCCATCTGAAAAAGATTTGAAAAATCCAATAACAGGTCCAATATTGAAAAAATATCTCAAGGGACGAAAGGGTGTTGATATTGAAAACAGGGTTAGAATATTGAGGCTGATTGAAAATATGACATTGGGCAGAAATGCGGTAGGATATCTTACAGAGTCAATGCACGGTGCAGGTTCTCCACAGGCCCAAAGGATTCAGATTGCACGTCAGATGCAGCTTGGATACAAGAAAAAACTAGCTAAAAATCTTGCAAGCATTAAAGAAAACTCTGAACCAGAATCTGAACAATCAGATTACTTTGAGCGTGTATTCAAGGTACGAAAATAATAAAAATTTACTTGTCTGAATCTTTGTTCTGAGACTCGTTGTTTGTCTTGGTTTCAGGTGTGTCTGAATCGTTTACAAGATATGATTTGTCACTTGACAAACTGTTGTCTGTACTAGTTCCTGATTCATCCGAATCTGTCTTGTCCTTGTCTGACAAGCTGTCTGCAGATTTTGGCTTGCCAAATTGTTTTACTAGCATGATTCCTACAATTACAGCTATTATGATGTAATTGATGGGCGGCGTAAGTATTCTGGTGACATAGCCTATCTGTGGTACGACATAGACAACTTTTCCAATATAGTCATTTTTTGTTATTGGAAAGTCAGTTCCAGGTATTGATCCAGGATTTGCATCTCCCTTTGTCCTAATTATACGAGGATCCTGGTTTAGTATCTCTGCAACCCTATGCACTATGACCTTGTCATGTATAGCTGGCCTGTTGAACACTATGATATCACCGACTTTTAATTGATCAAAAGTTACATGTCCCTGGACAACAATGACGTCAAAGATTTGCAAGTTTGGTATCATACTTCCACTTGATACCACGTAAAACGGATTTTCTGTTCCAAATGCTACTCGAAGACCAATCCAAATTATTGCAATGCCGATTACTACTATTATGATATCCTTTACGATGCCTGACTTGAGGGAAAGTTTATCCAATTATTCTAAGTTCTCTGAAATCGTAAGATAAATCTTGCTTAACAATGATTGGCTTACTTTAACTTGTTACCGCAACTTTCACAGAACTTGGAGCCTTGACTGTTTGTATAACTACATTTGATGCATTTTAAATTATTTTCATCAAGCAAGCTACCAAGCAATACAATTTCACCGATTTTTCGTATGTCATCCCATTTTATTGTGACATCTGTTCCATCGTTTTTTGTTACAACTAGAACTATGCTTGACTGATCTGGTTGGATGCCCATCTCTTTGACAACTCCAACCTTTCTTGCTTCAGCGTCGTAAACTCCTAGACCTGTAATTGAGCTAAATGTCTTTACGGTACCAGTAGATGCTTTTGGCTGTTCTTGTAATTGAACACTCTGAACTGGTGGTGCTGCAACGTTTGTGTTAGTGACAGGTATTGCATCTCCAACTGATGCAGATTCATCTGGCTTGCTAAAGTTTCTATATTCTGCAAGAATCGAGCCACATGTTGTGCACACATACTGTCCCTTCTCAAGAAGAACGAGATTTTCTGCTACAACCTCATTTGTATTTTCATATTCTATCTTTGGACTTCCTTCGTATTCTTTTTCACATGTATTACAATAATATTTAGAAATTTTTTCTGAATCAAGACGTCCAACTGGAGCAAGAAACAAGTCTGGTCCTCCGAGATTTCCTTTTCTTTGTTGATCATCGTTAACTGTTGCCATGATAAACCCCCCAGATCCTCTTAATTTTTTTAATCGAAGTTCGCTGCTCATGCTTTAATCTACATAAATCTCAGATAATTATGTATATCATTTTGATGGGTCAAATCTATGCCACATATCGGAGCAAGAGATTATACAATTTCCAAAAATAATGGAAATTTTTTCAATATTTTGGAAAGAGTTATTAGAGCCAGAGGGCTACATTAAACAAAAATTGACGGAAATAGGTCATCAAACTTTTCTCTGTCGTTTCGATAAAAAGATGAATAAACTTGGCTAAATTTGAAGAATTAGGACTAAAGGATACAATACTCACTGCACTTAATGAAATGGGTTTTCGTGAACCATTTCCTATCCAAGCAGGGGCTATTCCAGTACTTCTTTCAGGTCAAGATGTTATAGGCCAAGCACATACCGGAACAGGAAAGACAGCTGCATTTTCACTACCAATAATTCAAAATGTTATTCCAAAGGGTGGGGTACAGGCATTAATCATTGCTCCAACAAGAGAGCTTGCAGTGCAGATATCTGATGAGATTGTAAAATTCTCAAGGCATTCTGGAATTCGTAGTGTAACAATCTATGGTGGGCAGAGCATGAATATACAACTCCAAGAACTTCATCGAGGAGTAGAAATTGTAGTTGCAACTCCTGGACGTCTTATTGATCACATCAAACGCGGTTCAATAAAACTACAAAAAGTAAAGTGGGTTATACTT
>DATEZN010000210.1:0-6969 GCA_035255545.1 Nitrosotalea sp.
CAAATCCATTGAGGGTGTGAGCTCCACCTATATTCCGCTCGACAGTTGGATCTACCCGGCGGTGATGCGTCTGTATGGGCTGGGTTTTGTCGATACCGTATTTCTCAGTATGCGTCCATGGACACGTCTGAGTGTGGCCCACATGCTGGACGCAAGCGCTGACAGAATCACCGGCAGTACCAGCGATGAAGCCATTTGGTTTGATTGCATCTGTTGTTTCTTATGTGTTTGAATTGTCAAATGTATGCACTGTACGTCAATTGAACATCGCAGAAAATATTGCGCAATATGACAAGACAAAAGATCCACTGCTTTGTGATATGCTGAATTCTAAAATATCACAATTTAATGATGCATGCAAATCAAATATTGAAGAACTAGACTGTGGATGATCTAGTACGCAAAAATTTTTGATGATTCATTCATGTGGTTTTTCAGAAAATCAATAACCTCATTTGTATTATTTTTGTAAATGAATTCATCTTTATTGTTTGTAGATATGTCAATACAGTATTTTTTCGAGGTTTTGTTTACAAATATGTGATTTGATTCATTGTCTATTCGTATACCCTCATCTGAATCTAGAACTTTAAGAATTTTCTCGAGGTTCTCTATTGGAACTGTTCTTTCTTGAAATGTCATCCGTAAATTGCATCTCTGAGAGGGCCTACATCTTGTTCTGTTTGTTTCAAGTTTTGTTCAATACCTTCTGCTTCATTGAGTAATAGCTTGAGATTACATGATGCACCTGGAACAAGTTTTGTCATTGCCATACAAATTTCTGCACCTGCTCGAAAGTCAGGTCCTGTTTCTCTTGCTTTACACAATAATACAATGACATTGATGTTTGATAATGATCCCTCGTTTAACAAAATTCCTGGAATTCCTGGTATGGTTCCATTCTTTAGTACTGGTACATCTGCGTCACGTAATTTTTTCTTTGCAGCTTCAGTACTGCCAACTCCTATCACAGATGGTGTACCTTCATCGCTTTTGATTGCTGAACTACTTATGATGAATGAGCATTTGTGATCACTTGCCCACTTTAGCATGACTCGAGCTACATCGCGATGAATTGATTCGTGGGGTGTAAGATATGATGAAAAGACTGCTACCTTGAGATCTTTGTTGACTAGAATTCGTGCAGGAAAGTTTGGTACCTCATCCCTTACAATGCTTATCGGAGGGAAAAGTTCAGAATCAAGTACACCTGCCAATTCAAATTGAGATGTCGTATTGACCAGTGACTCGGTTGCAATGGCATTTGCTAAACCTGTATATGGAAAGCCATCTATGAGGTAGCCTTCTTTTATATCGATTGGAATGATTTCTCTAGCGTGTACTTCGTTTCCCATGATGTGAGTATTGGATACGGCGTTTTAATTATGGATATCGTTTTATGTGCCCAAAGCGGTTTATGTTTATGGAAACACTCTACATACTCATTAGCTGTGATCTAGGCTCTGAAGTAGAAATAATCACCGAGCTTGCAAAAATTTCCGAAGTAAAAGAGGTCAGAGGTACATATGGGATCTATGACATTTTTGTAAAACTACAAGCTGATTCAAGTTCTGCACTAGAAGCGTTAATCACACACAAAATACGAAGACTTCCAAAAGTTCGTTCCACTGTGACATTGACTCCGATCCTTTCTCAGGGCGGGCGCTAAGTCAAAAAATGCTCAAACTTTACAATTCTTTTTCTTTATCTAAAGAAGACTTTGTTCCGTTTGAAAAAGATCTTGTAAAGATGTTCATATGTGGTCCCACTGTATACGACTATACTCATCTGGGGCACGCGAGAATATTTTTGATATATGATCTCTTGTCTAGGTGTCTAAACGATCAAGGGCTCAAAACTGATGTTCTTGTGAATATGACTGATATTAATCAAAACGTATTTGACAAGGCAAAAGAAAATTCGACAACTTACAAAGATGTGGCAAAATTCTATGCATCTGCATTTGTAGTAGCACTCCAGTCACTTGGCATACAAAGTGTCAGTAGACTTGCATATGTGTCAGATTATGTTTCAAGCATAGAGGAGCAAATAAAAAAACTATTGCAAAGAAAAGTTGCTTACATGGCACATGGAAATGTCTACCTTGACGTATCTCAGGTACAACACTATGGACAGATTTCACAGCAGACACGAGATCAGCTAAATCTACATAGACTGGATATTGGCCCTGGTAAGAAAAACCAAGAGGATGTTATGTTGTGGAACTGTACTGATGATTTTGATTTTTCATGGAAAAGTGAATTTGGAACAGGCATTCCATGGTGGCATATGCAGGATACTGCTGTTGCTGTGGAAAACTTTGGTGACAATTATGATATTCATGGAGGGGCAAGGGAATTAGTATATCCTCATCATGAAGCACATTTTGCCCAGTACCAACTTTTGTCTGGTTCAGATCAACCAATCAAAGCATGGGTACATGTGGGTCTTGTTTTGTCTGGTGGGGAAAAAATGTCAAAATCTCTAGGAAATGTTGTTTGGGTACAAGACTTGATCAAAAAATATGACTCTGATCTTATACGATTGTATATCTTTTCAAAACACTATCGTGATGACATGGATTTTTCTGAAAACGATTTGATGTCAAAAAAACCATTGCTTGATTTGATTCGTCTAACTATGCTCAAAGTCTCTGATACTACTCATGATACTATATCAAATCTAATGCATGATTTTATGACATCTTTGAATGATGATCTTGATTCTCCTACGGCTCTTGCAAAACTAGAAACAATATGTCTAGAGGTGAAAAGTGGGAAAAGTATCACTCTATCTGATTTTAATCGCATGTGTAAAATGCTTGGTCTAAAACATGATGCAACAAATTGAATCAAATGACATTGGCTTTACTGGAATGTGGAGTAATGTTACCAAACTTGATTGTGGGATACTTTTTTTAAATCAAAATCTTACAGGTGATATTTTTTTTGACAAGCTTGCTGGTATTACATGTACTAACGAAGACATGATTGATAAAGCAGTGGGATATTTTCAGAAAAATAACTCTGTACCATATGTTTACTCACTGGATTATCCTGAACTTGATCGTCTACTTGAAAAAAAAGGGTTTAGACACTATGACGTACAACATGTTCTAAAAAAAACACGGTCTGCAACTAAAACAAATGCCATGAAAATCACACGTGATGATATTGATCTATGGACTAGAATTTTTTGCCAAGCATATGATTGCCTTGACTGGAAAAATCCGGTGGCGTCTATATTGGAAAATACGCTAGATTCTGTAGATTACGTGGTGGATGAATCAGGCAGTTCATGCATGGCTTTGTATGAAAAAAACTCTATCTTGGGACTCTACTGTCTTGGCACTGTACCATCTAAGAGACACAATGGTACTGCGGCGTCCTTGATTGATTTTGCATCATATTATGCCAATTCAAAAAATCTGACTTTGATTTTGGAAACATATGAGAAAGATAATCTCTTGGAGTTTTATTCTAAATTAGGGTTTGAGAAAGTCTATCACAAGACAGTTTACACTATTTGAGTTTGGCAAGTAATGCTGAATAGAGAAATGGTAGTATTGTTGTAGCCTCTGCATGAATTGTAGTCTGCTTGGCATCCTTTGTAACTTTGCCCCATGATATTGCTTCTCTAACGAGGGCTCCACTCAAACTTCCATCAAACTCTTGAGCTGTTGTTATGTACACTGCATAATCAAGTCCTTCTCTGTACTGATTCCACCACAGGGTGTGGTGTTTTGATATTCCGCCACCTATCATCAACGCACCTGATTTCTTTGCCTTGAAGATTAGTCCTGATAATAAATCTGCATCTGCAATAACATTTAATTTAAAATCGTTATGGCTTTGTGAAAACATCCAGATTTGACTTCCTACTGCGCCATCCATGATTCCTGGAACAATTACTGGAATGTTATTCTTGTTTGCCCAATAAAGAAATGAATCCTCTCCCAAATTTTCTCCAATCATTTTTGTTATATCGTAAGTTGACATTTCTTTTTTGCCTTCATTGTATGCCTTTTGTAGAAAACTCTGCATTTTTTCTTCAATCAATGGTCCGTAACTTTTCAGCGGAACCAAAACATTTCCTAATCTGTGAATTTCTTTTTCTAAAAGTTCACTATCATCCATAGTAAATGATCCTTCCAAATAATTAGAATAGTGTCTTGCGATATCATGATCTAAAGCACCACATGTGGTTATCACTACATCGCACATCTTGTTTTTCACCATGTCAGTTATCACGCCCCTGAGGCCGGTTGAAACAATTGCACCAACAAATGACATGAACTTTAAACAATCTTTGTCTTTTATCATGTCAGTCATAATGTTAAGACCGTCAACAAGATTTTTTGATTCAAATCCGCCTGACCTTGACATTTGATCAAATATTGAATCAATGGTGTCATCTTTTTTGATGTGAATATCCTTGACGGGTTTGCCAGGTTCTACCATGAAACCCAAATCGGCTCTGGGCTATAAAATCCTCTGTTCCCGATCACAAGTAATTAATATAATGGATTATTTGGTAGCTATCGAAGTTGGGTAAGAAAATAAAAATTGCGATAGCAGGTATTGGTAACTGTGCTTCTGCGATTATCCAAGGTGGAAAATACTATACTGACAATACTCATGATACTATAGGTCTGACTGATTTTAACATTGGAGGATATGTGCCAGGAGACATTGAAGTGGTGGCAGCATTTGATGTTGCAGATACAAAAGTGGGAAAAGATGTCTCTGAAGCTATCTATGCAAGACCAAACAATACCATTACCGTAGCAGAGGTACCTCCAATGGATGTAATCGTGCAAAAAGGTCCTACCTTGGATGGAATAGGTAGACATTTGAGCAGAGTTGTGACTGTTTCTCAGGAACCAGATGTTAATGTCAAAAAGGTTCTTCAAGATACTGGAGCAGAAATGCTTGTCAATTATCTACCTGTGGGAAGTACCAATGCCGTAAAACATTATGCAAGTCAAGCGCTTGAGGCAGGAATAGGATTTCTTAATGCAATTCCTGTGTTTATCGCATCAGAGCCAAAATGGCAACAAGCATTTGCTGACAAGAAAGTTCCCCTTGCAGGTGATGATGTAATGAGTCAGCTTGGAGCAACAGTTGTTCACAAGACACTTGTGAAACTTTTTGTAGATAGAGGTGTGCAGATTGATGGAACATATCAGCTAAACATTGGTGGTGACATGGACTTTTTCAATATGCTTGATGAAGAAAGACTTGAAGACAAGAGGATCAGTAAGACGAGTGCAGTCAAGGCAATGGCAGACTATGACATTCCAATGAGAATTGGTCCTAGTGATTATGTTGATTTTATTGATAATGAGAAGATCTGTTACATTAACTTGGAAGGAAAATATTTTGGAAAGATCCCAGTCAAGTTAGATTTAAAATTAAAAGTAATTGATGCATACAACAGTGCAGGAATAATGATCGATGCAATTCGAGGATTAAAGATTGCACTTGATAGAAAACTGTATGGACCTATGACCAGTATCTCATCTTACTGCTTTAAGCATCCTCCTATCCAGATGCCGTACAATGAGGCAAAGAAGGCATTTGGAGAGTTTGTAGAAGGCAAGCGCGATAGCTAAGATCTCACATTATAATTTTTATTCAGCAGCTCAAGGAAACTTGTCAATAATCGGTTATCTCGGTTCAGACATTATCGGATACATTGGTCCACATACGTAAACTGGAGATATTCGGGTTCAAGTCATTTGGATACAAAAATACTCTAGTGAACTTTGAACAAGGGTTGGTTGCAATCTCTGGTGCAAATGGATCGGGGAAGAGTAACATACTTGATGCCATCTCATTCTCACTTGGAGAAAATTCTCCAAAAGTAATGAGAGTAGACAAACTTCGTTCATTATTGCACGATGTTGACAATGCAAAACACGGAGCCAAGATTGCACGTGTAAGTTGTCATTTTGACAACTCTGATAGGAAGATTCCAGTAGATTCCAATACTGTTACTATAACCCGGGAAATGGATGAAAACGGCGAGAATATTTACTATTTAAATCAAAAAAAGGTACTCAGAAATCATGTTTTAGACATACTTGAAGTGGCTAACTGTGGTATTCACAAACTCAACATTGTTCAGCAGGGAACTATCACTAGAATATCTGAATTTAACGCAGAAGAAAGACGAAAGATAATTGAGGATATTATTGGTCTTGCATACTTTGACGAAAAGAAGGTTGAATCACTAAAGCAACTTGATGAAGCAGACAGGAGACTGGAGATTGCACTTGCTAGAATGGACGAAATAAAAAAACGCATTGATGAATTGGAACTTGAAAGAAATAATCAACTCAGATTTGATATCTTGGACAGGGAACTAAAGCGATTCTATGCAATCCAATCTTCTAACAAGTTACGAGATATAGAATCTAACAAGATATCAAAAGAACGAAACCTAAATGCTATCCAGTCTGAAGCCAAAAAATTTGATGAGCAACGTGGTCAACTACGTGATGAAATTAAAAAACTTGAAGAAGAAAAACAAAAATTCATGGATGAAGTAAATGTGTACAACCAGACAAAAGCTGCAATCGATTCAGAGCTTGCAGGTGCAATGCACCAGTTTGAATCTGCAAATAGCAAACTTGCAACAAATGCCAGAAGGCTGTCACAAATAGATTCACGACTTCCAGAAATCCAATCAGATCTTGCGGCATTAAGTGAGAGACGTTTGTTATTGGAAAATCAAATCACTGAACTGAAAAATTCTATTAACTTGATTAATGAAACCCGAAAGACTGCCAATACAGAACTTGCATCTGTTGACTCTGAAATAAGTCAAGTGCTAAAACAACAATCTCAGATTGCTACAAACAAACTGCGTGTTGATGAAACTGTACGAAAACTCACTGACCAACTAAATGAAACAAAACTTTCCTTGTCAAAGTTTGAACAAGAACGTGCTGACATTCAAAATAAA
>DATEZN010000211.1:0-6342 GCA_035255545.1 Nitrosotalea sp.
CAAGAACTGGATTCATGTCAAGTTCTTTTATTTCTTCAAAGTCAGTCACTAGCTGTGAAATTCTTTGGATACAGTCTGAGAGTTTTGCAACATCAGATGGTTTCTCGCCCCTTACACCCTGCAGCAACTTGTTTGTCTTGATTGATGATATCATCTCGTCTGCCTCCGAGTCTGTAACAGGAGCAACTCGGAATGTTACATCTTTGAGCACCTCGACGTAGATTCCACCCATGCCAAACATAACTACAGGTCCAAATCCTGGTTCTTGTTTCGAGCCCACGATTGTCTCTTTCCCACCTTTTACCATCTCTTGAACTAGTACACCCTTGATGACTGCTTTCTTGTTGTATTTTTTTGCATTTTTTATTATTTCTTTAAAGGCCTTTTTGACTTCTTGTGGTGTCTTCAATCCCACCTTTACTCCGCCTGCATCAGACTTGTGAATAATTTGTGGTGAGGCAATTTTCATTACAACTGGATAACCGATTTTTTTTGCTGCAACTGTTGCATCTTTTTCCTTTACTGCAAGAATGCTTTTTGGTACTGGAAAACCATATGCTTTCAAAACTTCTTGTCCTTCCTCTTCTAACAAGTTCTTTCTTCCTTCAGATTTTACCTTGGCAAAGACTTGCTCGACTTTTTTCTTGTTTACTTTGAATTGTTGTATCTTTCCTTCTGATGTTGTAGACCATTGTGAAAATCTCAGCATTGCCTTGAGTGCGCGGATTGCTTTTTCTGCATAGCTGTAATATGGAACACCACCCTCTGCGAGAATTTCCCTGTTCTTTATTCCCTCATCAAGACCCATAAGGCTTGCAAGAATTGTCTTGTTGTATTTTTTTGATGCTGTAACAACCACTTCAGCAAGCTTGTTGTAATCAAGTGTAGCAGACGGTGTACACATGGTTATGACCGATCCTACATTTGGATGAGCAAGTACAAGATTTAGCACATGATCAAATCTATTAAAATCTGCATCACCTACAATATCAACTGGGTTTCTAGATGTTCCCCATGGAGGAATTACTGCATTTATCTGCGGTCGTATGTTTTCGATGTTTGCCATCTTGATTCCAATTCTAGAGCAGGCATCTGTAGAAATTATTGCAGGCCCTCCTGCATTTGATACTATAACCAAATCTCCCTTTAGCGGTAATGGTTGTTTTGAAAATGCTACTGCATAATCAAACAACTCTTCCATTGTATCAACTCGGATTGCGCCAGACTGTGTAAGCAGTGCATCATAGATTTCATCAGAGCCCATGAGTGCACCAGTGTGAGACATGGCCGCTTTTGCACCCTCTGGACTTCTACCAGATTTTAGTACAAGTACTGGTTTTTTTAATTTGTTCAATCTTGTAATCTGCTTGCATATTTTCAAAAACTCTCTTCCGTTTGTCATATCCTCAAGATACATTACAATTACTTTGGTCTGCTCGTGTTCTGAGAGCATCTTAAGAATATCAACTTCGTTGAGGTCCACCTTGTTTCCCATGCTGATTACAGACGAGAATCCAATTCCTTGTGCGCTTGCATCTTCAACAAGTGCTGCACATATGGCTCCGCTCTGAGATACTAACGCAATGCCGCCTGATTTTGGAGTAACTTTGAGAAAAGTGGAATTCATCATTGTTTGTGGTGCCAAATTCATCACACCAAGACAGTTTGGCCCGATGATTTTGATATTATACTGTTTTGCAATCTCTGCAAGCTTTCTCTCTAGCTTTGCACCCTCTTCGTTTACTTCCTTGAATCCCGCAGTAATTACGATTGCACCCTTGATCTTCTTTTTACCGCATTCTTCTAGCACTGATGGAACTACATCATTTTTTGTGACTACAACTGCAAGATCAATTTCTTCTGGAACATCTAGAACACTCTTGTATGCCTTTTTGTCAAAGACAGTCTCTCTAGTAGGACTAATTGGAAAAATCTTGCCTGTATATCCCTTCATTATGTTTGATGTAATGGCACGCCCTACACTTCCCTCCTTGTCAGATGCACCAATTATTGCAATAGATTTTGGAGACAGAAATATCGATTCGCTCATTTTAATGAGATGCAATCAAATGCATTTGTATAATAAGTTTATCCAAGGAAAATTCAGATCTTAAATGGCATTCTAGCTACCAAGCATTTTTCCAGCTAGGTTTTGGTTTCTTGGGATCCAAATTATCTTTAAATTTGAAAACTTGGCTGCAAGATCCCAGGCTTCCCTTGCAAGAGTACGCAGTCGGTCATTGTTTATAGCATATTCATGGTTTAACTGTGATACTGTATTTTTTGAATCGCTGTATATCACAATCTCATCGGTAGTACCTGCAAATTTTTGCAGGACAGAAATTATGGCCATGTATTCTGCTTGATTATTTGTAATGTCAGGCTCTTTTTTGTAAAATGACTCGCCTGTTTCTTTGACAAAGAATCCAAATCCTGAATTTGGACCACCCCGAGCCGTCTACAAATATGCTAAGGACCATCTTTGTACAACCTCATGAATTTTACACTCAGATTTACAGTTATCATGTAGATTACAGTTGAGATGGATTGTGATACAAGGGATGCAGCATATGCTTGATAGGAATTTGTGAGTAAATAATACTGGAGAGACCACCTGCAGGCAGTATAGATCACCTCGCCTATTCCAAGAGAGGATATCACTTTTATCAGATCTCGTCTGAGCTCAGCTTTATCCATTTGGCCTGTTTCTAGGAGATATTTTTTCCTGTTATCAAAGTAATAAAGCGAACTAAAAATTGAAAAATACACAACATAATCAGCGCCCAAACTTATGGTCGCGTTTACATAGCTTTGCTGATTTGAAAACATCTGTGCAATTATTGCGGTAACTGCAATTGATGCAAGAAATCCTAAAAGAATATTCTTGTTGAGTTTTAGATATTCTTTGTACTGCTGCTTCACAGATTAATTTTATTCATCCAGCAAATAAATCAAGGCTTGTTGAATATTTTTGTGTTAAAACAAGCCTGTATTCAGAAATTGAATGAAATTCTGAAATAAAAATGGTTCCTGTAATGCATGATATAATGAAGGTCTACCTGAGATATCTTTTATGTTGCTTGATGTATTTTTTTACAAACCATTGAAGAAATATCCTGTCTTCTTTTTTTATCTGAGATCTTTCAAGTGAGTTGTAATACCCATTTCTTTCTTCATATGAAATATCTAACATGGGATGCTTTTTCCTGTTTAGTATAAAGTTCATGATTAGTCTAGAGATTCTTCCATTTCCGTCTCCAAATGGGTGTATTGTGACAAATTTTAGATGTGCTAACGCTGCAAGCTCTACTGGATGTAATTTGCTCTTATTTTTGTTGTACCACTGGAAAAATTCAGTAAGCATTGGATAGACCTCTACTGGTGATGGCGGTATGAACTTACTACTTCCTATCCTTACCTGATATGTTCTCAATTTACCTGCAATGTCATGCTTTGTTTTGTTAAAGAGATTCCAATGCCATTCCGTAATCACATGTAAAGATAGATCCTTCTTTGATTTTAAAATCTCAAAGAAAAGATCTCTGTGTGCCTTAGCTTCCTCTGCATCGCGCATAGGTTTGTTTTTTGGTGTAATTCCTCTTTCCAAGAGGTCTGCTGTTTCCCGATGAGTTAGTGTAGAACCTTCTATCCTCTGTGTATCGTATGTGAAACTAGTTGCAAAGCTTTCAAGCTCCTTCTCCCGGATAGATTTTGGCATCTCCCTCTGATTTCTGGAGTAACTCTTTCGGATCCTGTCAACATTAGAATACCACTTTTCCCTATGTATGTCATCTAGTAGATTTTTCTCGATTTCTTTTATGTTGGATGGAATCTTTTTTCCAAGATAGATTTCCTTTTTCTGAATCTTCTTTCCTTCTCTTATGCTATGCTCTAGGTAGTAATAGATCTGACCCTTTACCTTTTTCTTCTTAATTGAAACCATGCAAGTAGTTACCCCTACATATTTATATAATTATCATTTTTCATTAAAATGTAGGGGTAACTCATATCCAGAATATGGAAGAATATACAATTTGAATGAGTTCCGAGATTTCATTACATCTGTGGACCTTGCTAAGAGAACTATTGTAGAGTTATTTTCAAAAATATCAATATGCCAGCAAATTCTGCAACATGTACTGCCAATAGATATGGCAACAATGCAGCGCCGTAAAGATCCATCATTGTAAAGTATGCATAGACTGCAACCAAGTTATGCAAAAATAAGAGGCCTGCAAAAAATATCATTCCTAAAGGCAATTGTGCCCGGGTTTTGGAATACATTTTGGCAAAAACTCCGATAAGCACTCCAAGAGCTACCATGTTTGCTCCAGAGACAATTGTGCTTGCAGTCATCAGGGTTTCCATTTGAAGACACTTGTTTCCACTTGACTTATTTACTTTTTTCCAATTTGGTTACAATTTCGTCAAAGACTTGCAAGTTTACCTCAAGAAACGTAGACATGAAAAATGTTGCACCGTATCGTTCCCCCACTCGAGTTATCAGGTTGTTTTTTTCAAGAACTCCAATGTGATGCTGTATTGCCTTGTAATCAAGGCTCATCTCTTTTGCAAGCTGATTTGCATTAAGAGGAGTATTGCGTATATGAGAAATGAGGCGAATCCTGTTCAACCCGCCCTTTGAGCCCATGAATACAAACCACAAGAGGCGTTTTGCATGTGGGTCTACTGCCATGTATTTCCGTGTATTATCAGTTAATTAATAGATCTTTATCCGTCTTGGTTCCATTACAAAACAAGTTTGGATGATATGGTATCAGTAGAATTATTCTTCACATTAAATCGAATAACTGATAAGATAGGTAAGAGCTAAACGAAGACATGTTTGATTATGATTATCCCCTGTATCGTCCTCCGTCTGAGGGCAAGTCATTAATTTTCCAAGTCACACTAGGATGCTCGTTTAACAAGTGTTCATACTGCAACATGTACCGCTCTAAGGAATATTCCGAAAGACCATGGGAAGAGATCAGAGCAGAAATTGATCTTGCGGCAAAACACATGCAATACAACAAAAGAATATTTCTTGCAGACGGGGATGCATTGAACTTGTCAACTGAGAGAATGCTGCAGATTCTTGATTATTTGCGAGAAAAGTTTCCAAACCTTGAACGCATATCGTGTTATGCCATGCCACAGAACATCATGAAAAAATCTCCAGAGGATCTCAAAAAGTTGTATGCTGCAGGACTGACAATGTTTTACATCGGAATAGAGAGTGGTTCTGATACAATTCTTAAAAAAGTTACTAAAGGTGCTACAGGCCAGACAATAATAAAATCATGCCAAAAGGCAAAGGATGCAGGATATACAATATCATGCATGATAATTTTAGGTATTGGAGGAAAGACATACTCTAACAATCACATAGAGGAGACTGCCAAAGTTTTGAGTGCCGCTGCTCCTCACTATGTTGGAACTCTTACGCTACACCTGGAAGACGGCATCCGTGACGAATTTCTTACAAAATTCAAAGAGCCATTTTTGCCAATTGATGACTCTGAGGCATTAAATGAGCTTGAACTTTTGATTACAAAAATGGAACCTGTTACCGAGGTTGTCTTTCGCGCAAATCATGGATCAAATGCATATCCAATAGGAGGAACTTTTCCGCAAGACAAGCAGGCAATGCTGGATAAAATTTCTCACCTAAAGGCCCATCCAGAGCTATGCAGACCTGTTGGCCTGCGTGGATTTTAAAGAACGATATCTTGGTTTGAATAAAATTATTTTGTAGACGGGGGAATTTGTTATAATTCTTATTTGTCTAATTTTTCATATCAGTTGAAAAACAAATGTATGAAGACCTGATAAAATCTGTTGAAGAACTCATAAAGACAAGCAAGAAGAGCGGAGTGCAACGCCTCAACTATGCTTTGAGCATTTTACAGGAAGAAGGAAGATCTCTTTTTCCATCAGGACAAGAAAATTTACCAGCAGTACAAACTGAAGTTTTTGGAAAAGCAGTAGACGGTAGCAAAAAAAAGACAATCATAATCCAGGCAACAGGCGAACAGGAAAGAATTCTCAAGATAATTGATGATTTCATAGATGAGTTTGAAATGTCTAGCTTGCCATACAATGTAAGTGTAAAAAATTATCTTCTTTTTCTTTTGATTTGTCTCAAGATTTTAAGAAAACTCAAGCCCAACTATCAACGAAGCCTTTACGCAGCCCATACATTGTCCAGAGTAAACCAGATGATTTCAAAATATCCGCTTGATTATCAGAAACGTGCAACAAGAGATCCCTTGGGATTGCTCTTTGTTGTGACTCAGCTAGTTCTGGAGGCAGGTCATGGCCTTGAGATTCCATACAAAC
>DATEZN010000212.1:0-9797 GCA_035255545.1 Nitrosotalea sp.
AATCTATTCATTAAATATAGAACAACGAAATTTTCTTTAAGATCTTCTTTTTTTCACTGCTCTGATTACAAGTAAAACTATTCCTATGATGAAGAATACGTAACCACCACTAGTTAGTAACTGGACGTAATTACATGATTCTTGTATTTGTGAATTAAAAATTTGTGCAGATTGTCCTAAAATGGAACTACAAAGAGACGAATATTGGAATAAAGATGTGGCTGGTATGATCCCTAGAATGATGAATATTATTCCAGCTACAGTAGTGCCGGTGTATTTTTTCTGCTTTGATTGAGATTTTTTGATATCTTTTAACTTATTTTTACCTTGATACGCACCACATATTGGACAAAATTCGTGAGTTTTGAATATCTTTGAATTACATGTAATGCAGGGTTTCATGGATGTATCTTGAGATGATTGTTGAGAATTATGTTCATTTTTTTCCTTTTTTTGTTGAGCATTATGAGTGTCGATAAAATTGTGCTCATCATGAAATGCTCCGCATTTTGAACAAAAACTAAACATCCTTGGTACGGGGGAACCACACTTGGGACATAGATCTGAAAGATTACTGTCTGTTGATGGATTGATCTCTCCTCCGTATCTCTGCTTTACATTTTGTATTTTATTTTCTAATGATCCTAATTTTCTTGTCTTTTCAACTTCTTCCTCATGTGGATAAAGATATTTGGAAACTAGCATGTCAACGTATTTCTGGTCTGATGGATATAGTGGCTGTTCACTACGTAATCTTTTAGATATGGAATCCAATCTGAGCGAATCGCCATAGCCGAACTCTGTCAATTGTTCAACCAGTTCGATTAATTCTTCATTCATGAATCAGTAGATATAATCCACTGATTAAAAGAGGTTTTCATTCGTCTTATGATGTGTATTTTGTACCATGGCATTGCATGTGAGATGAAAAAATATGAAAAATGAAGGGCGCGTCTTCTCGATAGAATTTAATTCTTGTATGAATATTGTGCTGTAGATGAAAGCTACTTTTGGCGCAGGGTGTTTTTGGTGTATAGAACATGTTTTTCGAAAAAGTGGAATTACATCCACAAGTGTTGGATATATGGGAGGCAAGATGAAAAATCCCACCTATGAGGATGTCTGTACAGATATGACGGGTCATGCAGAGGTTGTACAAGTAGAATACGATCCTTCCAAGATTTCATATGGTGAAATTCTGGACATTTTTTGGAATAATCACGATCCAACAACACTGAATAGACAGGGGCCAGATGTTGGAATGCAGTATAGATCTGCTGTTTTCTATCACACTGTAGAGCAAGAAAAAGAGGCATTACAGTCAAAAGAGCATGTTGAGAAATCTGGAAAACGTGGAAAGAAAATTGTAACTGAAATAATGCCTGCAACAGAATTTTACAAGGCAGAAGAGTACCACCAGCAATATTATGATAAATGTGGAATGGTGTGAGTCTCTTACATGGTTTGCAAAATTCTTGCAAAACAGATCCGTTTTATATTTGGCCATTGATGTGTGTCACTAGTTGAATTTCAAACGACTTGGCAGGCTGGTACTTTTTTTTGGTCTGATAGGACTTGGTGCATTTATCTTTCTAAATCTTGATCTGGCACATCGTAAGAGAGAGATGTATCTGCTATTTGCATTATCTATTATTTCCTTCATATCTGGATGGGTTGGTTTGTTTCGGTATTCCAGATTTTGGAATATGCTTGAATGACAGCGATCCAAGTTTTTGATATATCGTATAATAATTATTAAAAAATGTTGTATTTCTAGAAGTATTTCATCTAATATTTTTTTTGATACATTTTTAGCATAAATTCTTAAATAATTTGAAATTATATGATGTGTGTGATCGTAGAGTCACTACAAATGGCTTGACGATGCGTGGTCTGGCAGGAATCTTATGTGAATACACGCAATGGCGTTGATTCCAAAGGAGGTAATCTCCAAAATTCTGCAATAAAGACCACGCCCTATGTTTTATTTTTTTTGAACCAAAGTTTTTTCTGAAACAAGATTATTGCAATTATGATTCCTCCTGCACCTGATAGGCCTGCTATTATTAGATATGTGAACACATTCATGTAGAAATTAAGAACGCCGACATTAAATGCATATGACAACATTCCGCCGTTTTTGAAATCAACAAGACTAGCTCTGATTACATGGTTTCCAGGTTCATTGAATGTATAATCTAAATCCCATTTTCCAGAATCATGATCTGCGGGAGGGAATGATCCTACCATGTCATCGTTATAATAAATTTGAACACCCATTCTGAAATTATCAACGGGATTTTCATTCTGGTCAAGAACTATGAAATGAACAATTGTATCTTTTCCCACTTCTGGAACCGGGGGAGTGGTCTCTACTTTGACCTCATAATCTCCAATCCTTGCCGAGTCTGTACTAAATGGAGGATGGGCTATTTCATATATTCCAAGTCCTACGAAGAAGCTCAGATATATTGGTAATAAAAGATAGAATCGTTTATTCACAAAATGACATTGGGCTTGTTCATATATTACGTTGCCTCTATTTGTCAAATTGGAAAATATGTTAACGTGTTTGATGATGTCAAGTATGAGTGACATCGCATTCTGTTAAAGAATTGACGGGATTTGAGATATTAATAAAGACGGACACCGCCAATTTAACATTGAACAAGTTGCTTTTTAAAAAATTTTTAACAGTCATAGTAGTTATAGCAACAATAATCTTATTTGCATATGTTTATCAGAATTTTGAGACCAAAACCTTACCTTCAAGCATTGTGTCTAGGAATGATTCCTATGTTAAGGAATATTCTTTACCTTCGAGTTCTGCTCCAAATGGATTGGTCGTAGACAAGTCAGGTTTGGTTTGGGTAACATCAAAGAATGCAACACTTTATTCTGTTGATCCAAAAAGTGGACAGGTAAAAAATTATGAGATCAAAGACGGAAAAATACTATATGAAAATCCAGGTGTACACTCTGTCATGGTTTGGGCTATTGTACAAGATAGTGATGGGAAAATCTGGTTTTCGCCTCTTGGAACTACGTCCATTTGGAAATTTGACCCCCAAAATGGTGCTTTTGATTCGTACGAGTCTGAAACTGGGGCTCCATTTCAGATGAAAGCGAGCCTAGATGGCAAAATATGGTTTACTACCCTTCGTGGAGATACAATCGGTGTAATAGAAAAATCACAAAATGATTCCTATGTGGTTTCTACTTTTGGCACTGTTTCTCATGCAAATCCTGCTGGGATATTTTTACAAAATGATTCTGTGTGGGTAGCCAATGTGGGTTCTCAAAATATTATCCAGTATAAAATTGATCAAGATAATCACACTGTGAAAAATATTTCAATTATCAGAAAAATTCCACAAGATAATACCACGGTATTTTCATCTCCGACTGATCTGTTTGTAGACAAGAACGCTTTGTGGTTAACTGAACATGGTACAAGCTTTCTTACAAATTATGATCTTGATAGTGGAAAAATCACACGATATCCAACATCACAAAATACTTTTAGTACAACCACTCTTCCTTTTTGGATTAGAGGAACTAATGATCCAAAAGTTTTGTGGTTCAATGAACATCAAGGAAATAAAATTGGACGTTTTGATATATCCAACAAAACATTAACAGAATATTCAATTCTCTCCTTGCCAACAGATGGATATCTTACTTATCCTCTCAATATTTCACAAGATCCGTTGGATGAAAAAATTCTCTGGTTTTCTGAATGGAATACAGACAAGATTGCCGTGATAAACGGACATGTTCCAATTCCGTTTGAAATAAATCTCAATACGACGAAAATAACATTAAACCGTCACGGTACAACGGTTCTTGATTTAAAAATTATGAGTTATACCCATAATTCTGACAAATTATTTTTAAATGCCTCAAGTTCAATAACTCCTACTGCCGCGCTTGGAAATTTGACAGTACAGTTTTCTGCTAATATGCTAACTCTTCCTCATAATGGTACTTTACAATTAACCCTAAGTGATGGTGGAGTGGATCCGGGAAATTATACTGTTGGAATAGGTGCGTCTGATGGTTTGGTAACAATCACGAAATTTCTTGACTTGTCCATATTGTCCAAGTAATTTTGTGCCTGTTATTTCTCAAAAAAGTGACTAGTAACTATGCATTTTTCTAATGCATATTCTCTGATCTCAAAAAATCTAAATTCTTCTATTATGAAATGGATGAAATCTTCTTTGTATTGAGGTAACTCTATTTTCTTTTTTGTAGTCTTGTCCTCGTAGTATTCTACATCTGGGCCCTTGCCAAGCAGGTTGTTACACATGTCTCTTAACTGATCAACGTTGAATTTATCCAAAAGAAAATACTTGCTTGATAATTCTTTGTAAAATATGGTATCTGCAGTCTCCATTTCATTTTTTATCTTTGATATGTCTAAATCTCTAGTTTCATCATCTTTTGATCGTCTAGGGGAATTGTCTTGATGCATTTAATGCTGAAATGTTTTTTCCCAAAATATATACTGTGAAAATTTCATCGAAGTTTTTTCTTATCTTTTCTCTAGTATTAGATGTGATCAAATGTGATGGAGACATATTGTAAAGATGTATTCTATAATGATCTAATGTGATTATATACTTGATTCAACAGGTGATTGATTCCATATCTGACAGAAACAAATCTAATGCAATTACGTATCAATATTTATCATATTTTGATCGTTGATCAAGTTTGTTGTAAACATGTTGTCTTGATAACTTTGAATTTGTTTGGAAAATTATCTCAATTCATAAAACACGATCAGTTTTTTGATCGAATTTTTCACTTTCAAAACATACTGTAAGATCTTTCACCTTTCCAGTCATGGTAGTTATGTAATTGGTTATATATGGTACCACTTTATAACCTATTTAAATGCCACAAACAAAACCGATTGTCGACATCGTAAATGTGGTTGCCTCTGCTTCAGTAGACCAAAAAATTGATCTCGTGGCAATTACAAAAGAATTTCCAGACGTTGAATACCATCCTGAACAATTTCCAGGCCTTGTCTTTAGATTAAAGTCTCCAAAAACTGCGACACTTATCTTCAGCTCAGGCAAAATGGTTTGTACTGGTTCAAAATCTGAAGAGGCAGCAGTAAATGCAGTAAACACTGTGGTGCAAAGACTTCGAAAAGGCAAGATAAAAATAAAAAAGAATCCAGAAATTACAATTCAAAATATCGTAGCTTCTGTTAGTCTTGGTGGTAAAGTTCACTTGGAAAAGGCTGCACGAAGTCTCCCAAGAAGTATGTATGAACCAGAACAATTCCCTGGCTTGATACATAGAATGCTTGACCCACGTTCAGTGGTTCTCATATTTGCATCTGGAAAACTAGTGTGTACTGGAACAAAGAAAGAGGCCGAAGTTTACCGCGCAGTCCACAATCTTCATACATTATTAGAAGAAAAGAAACTCATGGAATACGAGTAATCGTAAAACCATTTTCTAAATTTTTATAAATAATTTACCGTTCTTGTTTTTGACTATCTATTTTTTTGTATTATACTTCCTCCAAATGATATTGCAAGATTGATTCCAAGTGAAATAACTGCTATGTATATTGGACCAAATGTTGTTTTTAGTAATGATGATGTAAGCGGACCAAAACTATTTGCCATCTCTACCATGAGTATGCCTGAAGATATTCCTACAAGCAGGCCAATTATCAGTGGTGTTTTCTTAAGCATCTTTGTATATAATCCAAAAAACACTGCTGGTAAGATTTGTACAATGAGTATTCCTCCAAGTAACTGTAGTGATATTGCATAAGTTGCTGGAACAGAAAATACAAACCCTAAAGCTACAAACTTGAAAACTGTTGATGATATCTTTGTGATTTTAATCTCTGATTTGTCTGAGAGATTTGGTTTTATCTCCTTGATGATATTTCTAGTCAATAGATTTGCCTGGGCCATGGCCATGATTGCCGCAGGTACTAGACCTCCTACGAAAATTCCAAGTAGCGCAACTCCTGAGAACCAACTTGGTAGTGAATACAGGATCAATGAGGGAACAACAAGTACTCCTCGTGAACTCTCTGGGAATCCTGATAAGAATTTCATTGCATCTGGAACTGCGTAAACCAGTATGCCCATCAATGCAAGTACCGCAAGCCCAATTCCGTAAAGTGGTAATAATGCAGTACTCTTACGGAGCTTTTGTGCACTTTGAGCGCTAAGTACTCCGCTTATTGCATGCGGGTACAGGTAAAGTGCAAGCGCACTACCAAGAATGAGCGTTGCATATGCTGGAACCAAATTTTCTGGTAATGTGACATAACTGCTGTTTGCTGCTTTGAACGCATTTCCAAAACCTCCTATGCTAATTGGTACTACAACTATGACAACAATTACTGTTATCCACACTAGAATATCTTTGAATATTGCAGTGAGTGTTGCACCACGCAAGCCACTTGTGTAAGTAAAGGCCGCTAAAATCACAAAAGCAACAAGAAGTGATATTTCTTGGACCATTTGTGCATTGGCGTATCCTGCAAGCATTACCGTAAGCACTGCCTGCATTCCCACTATCTGGAGTGCAATGTATGGTAATTCTGCAACGATTCCAGTAATTGCAATCATAATTGCAAGTGTTTTACTATTGAATCGGTCCTTGACAAAATCTGATGCTGTGATGTATCCTTTTTCTTTTGCAAGTGTCCAGAGTCTAGGCATTGCAACTAGCGCTACTGCAAAAGTTAACATCACATAAGGAATTGCAAAAAAGTACAGTGAACCTTTTGCAAACACTCCTGATGGGATTGCTACAAAACTATATGCTGTGTACAGGTCTGCACCAATTAGGAAAAATACTAGAGTCGTTCCAAGCTTTCTTCCTGCAAGCGACCACTCGTGCACATGATTTAGATCTCCTCTTCTCCAATACTTGCCATAAAATCCTAGTCCTATGAATACAATAAACAGCAAAACAAATACGATGAAAACGTCTGAACCTATCATGGTTTATTCTCCACTAGTTTGGAATAAACAAGGTAAAATCCGGTACATGCAACAAGCCACAATGTTTGAAACCAATAGAAAAACGGCAACCCAAATAACTCTGGTGTTTCCCTGTTGTATATGGGAACCCCCAAGTTTACAAATGATGGTATCAAGACAAGCAATGCAAGTACGACATACCTAATTTTGGAATGCATATCCCTCTTGAACTAGATAGTAAAAATATAAGCATTCAGAATTCTTCTAATACGACAATCACTATATTCTACCGTGGAAGATGAGCCATCCGAGTCATTTTGCCAGGATGTTGTAAAAAATCATGATCACTCTAAACTAGAAAGACCAGTTTATGTAATTCAAGAACACCATGCATCAAAGCTACACTGGGACCTAAGATTTGAGATGGAGTGTACCTTGAAAAGTTGGGCCTTGCCAAGAGAACCGCCTCAAAAAATTGGTGAAAAACGCTTGGCAATATCAGTTGATGATCACCCCATTGGATATGCATTATTTGAAGGTCAAATTCCCGCGGGAAACTATGGGGCAGGTAAGGTCAGAATTTGGGACAAGGGCACGTTTGAAATCATAGATAATAGTATCAGAAAAATAATTGTAAATATACATGGCTCTAGGTTACAGGGAAAATATTGTCTTGTACATTTTGAGCCAGAAGAAAAGAATTGGCTGTTTTTTAAACTAAAATATGATTCTAGGTAGGTTTTTCTTTTTTTCCGATGGCAATCAAAAACATGGTTTCTTTGTTTTCTGCATGAGGGGAAAAGAAATTTGTCACCAGATCATCATAAAATGTAAGTCCTGTTGCACCAAGGCCTAATGCATATGATGCTAGATACATTTTACCTCCTGTTATTGCTGCATCGATCTGAGCTACTCTGTAACCACGATTTCCAAAATGCTCTAAAATTTTATCTAGGTTTGACATGAAAAAAATTGTAACGCTTGCATCGTATGGTAGATCTTGGTCCAATCCTAGGTTTCCAGACGCATGTCTGAAATTACCTTTACGTAATTGTTCTAGTGAATTTTTTTCTTTTACAAAATAATATGAACCTGATTCGAGTCCGTCTACTGCATTTACAATCATGTAAATGTCTGATAGTGATTCCAGGCTTGTAAAGTCTGAATTTATTTTTGATGTTGTTTGGCTGAGTATTGTTGACAGCTGGTCAAGCGTTATAGGCTCTAACGAAAACTTTCTTGTAGAACCACGTCTGATTATTGTATTTTCCAAGGGCTCTTGAATCATGATATTTTTTCCAAGTGGAATAAGTTTAGTAGAATGTTTTCTTTCTAGTGTGATTTGATGTCTCCATGCTGTCACCTCTGTATCCGTTAAAAGACAAGATGATTCATGCATAGAATTAATCTCTGGATACTCTATTTCATAGTCTGACGAAACTGCCTCAATGTTAGTTTCTTCAATGGGTGGACAGATTGGCATGTCTTGTGTTGTATGTCCTAGAGGTACAATTACGATGGGTGCTTCTTCGTTGATATCTAGCCCCAATAATTGGCATATTCTAGAATCTACAAAACCTGTAATTATCTTTGAGGGAATCTTGTGGGCAGATGTGATGGCAAGTGTATTTGCAAGAATTGTTCCACTATCCCAAAATGCATGTCTGTATTCACGTGATTGATATTTTATGGAATTTCTGGAAAAAACATCTGTGAAAATCAGAATTGCTGAAGCTTGGTTTGTAAACGGTTCCTCTGCAGTAGAGTGTGACACAAATTTTCTAAAATCTCCTAGACGTATTATGTCCAATTTCATATGTTTTGGATCAAAGTGATACACTCCGGCACCAAGTCCTGGTATGTCAGAACAGACAAGGTAAATCTCAATGTGGTATAGTGCACCGGTACAAGAGGCTGCACGAAAGTCCATCTCGCCTAATCCTTGAAATTTTATTTTTTTTGTAATGCCTGATGAAAAATACAAAATCCTGCCAAGCATATTGAAATTGGGAATGATGCGATTGTCAATGTTTTCTGTTGAAATTGCATCAAGTGCAGAAATACCTATTGGAGTTTTGTCCAATGGAATATTAACTTGTGATACATTCTTGTAAATTTTGTAAGGTGTTGGTCTGTGTGACGGGTGATATACATGAAACCTGTTGAGCAGCATTCCGTTTGGATGCTTTGTACCATTGTGGTAGTGCCATGTTGCGTCAATTTCATAATTTTTCACAGATATTGACTGTGGAATTGATCTTGTAAAAGTATCGTCATGGTATCAAACAGAAGATTATTAGTGGTTGTTTTTTTAAAATATGTTGTAAATGATGGAAAATGAAGATGTACTAGTGAAATTATCTGCGCTACAAAATTTATCTTGTATTATGTATGTTGAAGAAAAATCATATTCTATTCAAAAATTATCTATTGTCAAGTCTACAATTCCTGTGAGAAAGCCAACTACTAGGGGTGGCGTATACTTTACAGACACTATGGCATATAAAATCAAAGCAGTTACACAAGACCTGCTAATTTCAACAGAAATTCCTAAACTCATGCTAGGTCCAAATACTGATTTTAAGCCAATTCTGATTAAAACTATGTTGACAGTTGATGGTGCAGAGCATCCTGTAACACTGACTGTACATCTTACAAATGCAGTAAATACAAAAGAGCATGTGGAATTAAATCTCATAGTTGACAAGGTAGATCTGAAATAATCCTGTCTTACATGATTACTGTATTATACTGGCAAATTATGATAAATATATGAAAATTTCAATTACTATAATTTTGAGTTTGTCTGTACTTGCCGGAATTGGA
>DATEZN010000213.1:0-24788 GCA_035255545.1 Nitrosotalea sp.
AGGGAGGACGGTGCAGGTCGAATAACTTTATTTTTTTGGTGATAAAATTATGAGCGAAATTATATTAAAAATTGCAGAGGCAACACAAAGACATGTTGGAAAAGGAATAGCTGTAGTAGATCCAAAAATTGTTGAAGATAATGGATGGGAAGCTGGTCAAATTCTTGAGTTAATAGGAAACAGAAAAAGTCATGTTAAACTCTGGTCTGGATATGCTCCAGATTATGGTACAGGAATAATCAAGATAGATGGAATTACTCGTCATAACATAGGATCAGGAATAGGAGAAAAGATCACAGTAAAAAAAGTAGATGCAATAGAAGCTGAACAGGTAACACTTTCACCTATAGAAAAACTAGGTGAGGAAGGACTACAAGAGTATATGCAAACATACTACATGGGCCATGTCCTAACTACTGGTGATACATTAATCGTAACTACGCAATTAGGTGGAAAAACACAACTTGTTGTTAGCGGAACTATGCCATCTATAAAACCAGTGATTGTATCAGAACAGACCGAGTTCAAATTGGGGTCTCTGACCAAGACAATTGATAATTCTATTCCTAGAATAACATATGATGACCTTGGCGGACTGAGAAATGAGGTTCAAAAGATACGAGAGATGGTAGAACTTCCTATGCGACACCCAGAACTATTTGAAAAACTGGGAGTTGAGGCGCCAAAGGGAGTATTACTCTATGGACCTCCTGGTACAGGAAAGACACTATTAGCAAAAGCTGTTGCAGGGGAAACCAATTCTCACTTTACTTCCATTAGTGGTCCTGAAATTATTGGAAAATTCTATGGAGAAAGCGAAGAGAGATTACGAGAGATATTCAAACAAGCAGAGGAAAATTCTCCAAGTATAATATTCATAGATGAAATTGATTCGATTGCTCCAAAGAGGGAAGAAGTAACAGGAGAGGTAGAAAAGAGAATTGTCTCTCAACTTCTCACTTTGATGGATGGAATGAAATCAAGAGGCAAGGTAGTTGTAATTGCGGCAACCAACAGACCAGACTCGATAGATCCTGCATTGCGTAGACCGGGAAGATTTGATCGTGAAATAGAAATTGGAATTCCAGATCAACAAGGAAGAACTGAGATACTAAACATTCACACTAGGGGAATGCCAATTGAAGAAAAAGTAAACCTGGACCAGATTGCAAAAGTAACTCATGGATTTGTTGGCGCTGATTTGGAAATACTTGCAAAAGAAGCTGCCATGAGATCTCTCCGAAGAATTTTACCTGATTTGGATCTAGAAGCAGAAAAAATTCCAGTAGAAATTCTTCAAAAAATTATCATTACTGATAATGATTTCAAGGATGCACTAAAAGAGGTAAGACCATCTGCATTACGAGAAGTTCTTGTTCAGGTACCAAATGTAACGTGGGCTGATGTTGGTGGATTAAAATCTCTAAAGGAGGAACTTTACGAATCTGTAGAATGGCCACTCAAACACCGAGAGGCATTTGAGCATGCTGATGTTGCAGCTCCTAAAGGGATCTTACTCTATGGGCCACCTGGTACTGGAAAGACATTGATTGCAAAGGCAGTTGCACATACCTCAGAATCTAATTTCATTAGCATCAAAGGTCCTGAATTACTCTCAAAATGGGTTGGCGAATCTGAAAAAGGAGTCCGTGAGATATTCCGAAAAGCACGCCAGGCTGCTCCATGTATAATATTTCTTGATGAACTTGATTCATTGGCTCCAAGTAGAAGCTCCGGTAGTTCTGACTCTGGTGTTACAGAAAGAGTAGTATCTCAACTATTAACTGAGATAGATGGTCTTGAGGAATTACATGATGTGTTGATAATTGGTGCTACTAACAGAGTAGATCTTATCGATAGTGCATTACTGCGACCTGGGAGGTTTGATAGAATCATTGAGGTACCATTACCGGATACAGAGGGACGCGAAAACATATTCAAAATACATACAAGAAAGAAACCACTTGTAGAGGATACTGATTTTGCAAAACTAGTGCAGTTGACTGATGGCTTTAGTGGCGCAGAAATAGAAGGAGTCTGCAATAGAGCCGCCATGAGTTCCATACGACGCTATGTAGACAAGAAAGAAAAGAGTGTAAAATCAATAAAGGTAACTCAAGAAGACTTTGAAAATGCAATAGAAAAGATGCGACCAGATAGAGTCAAACCAAAACAGATCGTGGCATCACAGATTATATGATAAAATGAGTAGTGTCCATTTACGACAAAGGAAGCAATTCTCTATCAAAAGTTACCTAATGACAAGGTCAAATGTACAGCATGTGCTAGATACTGTGAAATTGGAAAAGATCAGATTGGTCTTTGTGGAATAAGGGCAAATAACAATGGCAAGCTTGATCTTCTTGCATATGGCAAAGTAATTACTGGTCATGTAGATCCTATTGAGAAAAAACCAGTAACTCACTATCGACCTGGTACTAGCATATTTTCTATTGCTACAACTGGATGTAATTGGTTGTGTAAATATTGCCAAAACCATGACATCAGTCAACGACGAAAAATAGAAGGAACTGACATGACGCCTCAAGAAGTAGTGGATCTGGCAAAACAATCAGGTTCGGATGGAATTGCGTACACTTACAATCAGCCATCCATATTTATCGAATTTGCGCGTGACTGCGGAGTGATTGCAAGAAAAAATGGATTGTTCAACATTTTTGTCTCAAATGGTTATGACACTCCAGATACAGTCAACATGATGAATGAATTTCTTGATTGTATTACAGTAGATTTCAAGGGAAGTGCAGAACCACAATTTTCACGAAAATATATTGGAATTCCAGATCCTCAACCGGTATTTGATACACTCAAAGAAATACACAGTAAAACAAAGATTCACGTAGAAATAACTGACTTGATAATTCCACGAGTTGGTGATAATCTGGAATATGCCAAAAAACTATGTCGATTTATCTATGATGAGTTTGGACCTGACATGCCAATACATTTTCTTAGATTTCATCCAGATTACAAAATGATGGATTTCGAATCAACGCCGATATCTACCCTTGAAAAACACTATGAAATTGCAAAGGAGGTTGGATTCAACTATGCCTATTTAGGAAATGTCCCGGGTCATCCTCTTGAAAATACCTATTGTCCACAATGCAAAAAAATTGTTGTTAAAAGATATGGCTTTGATATCCAAGGATGGTATCTTGATGATAGTAACAATTGTAATTTTTGTGGTACTAAAATAACAATTGAAGGTAAACTTTCTAAAAACTATAAACAAAACAGATTCCAGTTTGTACTCTAACATTTCAAGGATCACCTGAAATCTATTTTTGAATTGTAATCAAAGGTTAAATATCGTGAAACTCGAATTAAGTCATGCCAACTACTTACATCTTGATCAATTCAGATCTAGGCTCAGATGTTGAAATAATTCAAAAAATAAAGCAAATACTTGGCAGTGAGAGCGGTATCAAATATGAGATTCAGGGTGTGTATGGCGTGTATGATATCATAGTCAAAATAACTGCAGATTCTATGGATCTTCTAAGAAGTATCATTACAAATAAGATTAGAAAGATAGACAAGGTTTACTCTACCTTGACTATGATGGTAATTGAAGAACAAGAAAAGTAACTAGCCTTTTTTTATTGCATCAATTACAGCGTGAATTTCTGATTCTGTGTTGAAAAACTGTGGAGAAGCTCTTACAATCTTTTTAGAAAAGATGTCTCTTACAGCAAGTATTATGTTATTTTTCTCAAGTCTAGCAACTAGAGTTTTTGAATCCTGATCTTTAACTGAAAAAGAAACTATGCTTGTTCGTCGATTTTCTTCTTCTGGACCATATAGAATTGTGCCATTAATTTTTGAAATCTCTTGTCGCAATAGATTTGCAAGCTTGATGTTCCTCTCTCTGATAGCAGAAATCCCTATCTTTTTCAGATAAATTATAGATGCTTCAAGACCTGCAACACCTGACCAGTTTCGAAAACCTGCCTGAAACCTAGCAGGCATTTCTTTGTGAGCTATCTTGTCTTCATGGAAGATGGCAGATTCTCCACCAATCTGAAGTGGTTCAATTAGATCACTTGAATCTCTTCTGCAAAAGAAGATGCCCATACCCATTGGACCGCATAGCCACTTTGAACCATTAAAGGACATGAAATTACAATTAATCTTGTTTACATCAACATCACTAATACAGCCTACAGTCTGTGCTGCATCTACAAAATATGGTATATTTTTTTCTGAAAGTATTTTACCAATTTCTTCAACTGGAATTATCGCACCTGTGTTAAACAATGCATGACTGAGTGCAACAAGTCCTGTGTTTTTATCAATTGTATTTGTAAATACATCTGGTTCAAAATAGCCTGTCTCATTTATGGGGAGATTCCTTAATTCAACTCTTTGACCTACTCTGACCCATGGATAGTGATTAGCGGGATGTTCATGAGTTGATCCACGTGTTACAATATTGGAATTTGGATTCAATTTCAATCCATTTGCTACAAAGTTTATTCCATCAGTTACACTCTGGGTAAGCACTACCTCTTCTGGTCTACATTTGATTAACTCTGAAATTTCTTTCCGCAGATTCGCAAGCCTTTCTTTTACGTAATTATCCGAAGCCTCTGAATCAGGACCTAGTTCATTGTACTTTACAAGGAAATCGCTCATTGCTGCTATGCTTGATCTTGGCATTCTGGAAGTGGAAGCATTGTTCAGGTAGATTCTTTCTTTGTATGGAAAGTCTTGGGAATAATCTAAATTCATTATTATATTACAATTTACTAGTCTTTGTATTGTTTAAAAATCCTAGCGATAACTCTCAATCCAAGTTAAATTTACAAACAATGCTAGGGCAAGATCTTATCAATTCTGTATTCTACTCTGATCCATTTCTGAAGGCAGGATTTATCTCAAAACTAGTACAAGACACAGAACTTCAAGTACTCTACTTGGATCTTGACTTGTTATATAGTGGATACATAGTTTCAGGAACAATTTCTATAAAGAACAATGTAACTCTATTCCAACCCACCAGTGAAACTTTGTATAAAATGATCAAAGAAATTCTAGTCAAAGCAAGTCTATCTCAAACTATAATTGTTGTAGATTCACTCAATGGACTCTTTAACATTCTAAATCGAAAAAAGAATGTTGGCAAAACTGTCATGTCTATCATGATGTTGCTTGCAAGCATAGCAAAGATGACCAAGTCATATCTTATAGTTGGGAGTATGGTTAGGTACAAAAAAGAAGAAGGCTGGATCATGTCTCCAACAGGAAAACGGCTAGTTGAAACAAAAAATAGCAAAAAAATTCTTCTTGAACATGGAAAAGAAGGTATTCTATTGAGCATACCTAGTGATTCTTGCAAGCTTGTTATTCCTTCAAACTTGATTCCGCTAGTCTAGCCTTTTTATTATGTGATATCCAAACTGGGTTTTCACAATATCAGAAACCTGTCCTTTCTCTAATGCAAAAGCTGCTTTTTCAAATTCTGATACCATGGCTCCTCTTGAAAAAAATCCAAGATCTCCACCTCTCTTTTTTGAGCCATCCAATGAATATTCTTTGGCAAGATTTGCAAAACTTTCACCTTTTGAAATTCTTGTCTTAAGATCTTGCGCAACACTTAGCTTTTCAACTAAAATGTGTGCACAGTGAATTTTACTTCCCATGGTTATTTGATTAACAATAAATTATAAAAAAACGTCGGTTCAAACATTGTCATTCTAAAAATCTAGAATGAGGCGATCTCAAATTAACGGTGTTATAAAATTCCCAAACGCCGTTATAACATGCCATTTTTCAGCAAGTTATATTAAGATCATTTCTAAAAGTACTTCCATGCCAGTTGGAATTATTCCAGATATAGGCGAACAAATGTGCATAGGATGTGCACTCTGCGTAGAGATTTGTACAACACTAGGCCCAGACGTATTAAGAGTAAAACCAGTAGAAGGCTGGAAGAGAGGTAAAGCATTTGTATTTTATCCAGAAAGATGCATTTCAGACGGTGCATGCATAGGTGTGTGCCCAACAAAGGCAATCTTTTGGATGAGACCAATGGACTTTACTCCAGGTCAACCAGTACCACTCTACAGAAACTCTGTGTTCGTAAAAGGTTGGACTGAACTAGTAGATTAAGTCCACATAAAATTCTCTTTTCTTATTTTTATTTTTCAACTTCGTTTTCTACATATATGGTATGATTTTCATAATACCTTGTGAGTAAACCTGGAAATCTCTGGCGAAAAATGCATGGTAAAATTGCAAAAAAACCTACAAACTTTAGTTGGTTAATCAGTGACAAGTTAGCTGGCAGTGGAATGCCAACATCTGTTTCCGAAATGGATTGGATACTAAAGCAAGGAGTAAAGTCTATTGTTACAATGACTGAGAACTCACTTCCGGAATCGTGGACCAAGAATGTAAAATATCTCCATGTTCCAACAGAAGATTACTCTGCACCTGATATGGAACAAATTGATGAGGCAGTAGAGTTTATCCAAAATAGAATTGAAAATAATGAACCTGTAATGGTTCATTGTGCTGCAGGTATGGGGAGAGCAGGTACCATTCTTGCCTGTTATCTTGTAAAATATCAAAAGATCTCTGCAAAGGATGCTATACAAAAAGTACGGAAAGAAAGACCGGGTTCTATCCAGTCTGAATCCCAAGAAATAGCAATCGGTCTATACTACAAATTCCTAAACAAGTAAGTTTACTCTGGTATGGATGTAGTTACCATCTTGCCGTCTTCTAGTTTGATAAACAAAAATCTGTTATCCTTGAAGATCAAAGTTACTTCACCGTTTTTTTCTTCTACTTCAAGCAGTTCTTGTCCTCTAAGTCCATCGTATTTTGCCATATCGATCCACCAATAATTCCATTTATATCCTATTTGGTAACTTCGAGCTCGATTTCTTTAGAGTGTGCAGTTTCATCAAATGGCTCTGCGTAATCATGCTTGAACCAAGAGACATACACTTCTGCTTCTATCTTGTGCTTACCCACTCCAAGCTCTGATGCGTTAAATTGTATTTTTTCATCAAAGTCAAGAAATAGCTGTTGGGCTTCAGATTGGCTATTTGGAATATTTGGTTCAAAGTTTTTGGATATCTGTACCCAGACCTTTTTTTCTCCCATCTGAGTAAGCTTTGGATTTCGTGTCCAAAAAAGGGCAACTTTTTTGTACGTTTCTAGGGGCTTACCAATCTCCTTCTTTCGGAGTCCACCTGTGTGGATCTTTACTCCATATCTTAGCTTGAAGGTGTTGTCGTGATTATTGTAAGCTTTTTCCCAATTTTTCTCAGTGAAAGCTTCTCTTAGTGCTCCTGTTACAGAAAATTTTACGTTTATTGTAACATTGTCTTCTACTCTTGGCTTGTCAGAGGATTTTGCCAGAGAAACTCCACTTATTGCATTTTTATCGTTAGTCAACTATTGGGGATGGTTTATATCCTCAATAAGTATTTTTTTGACTTACATGGATGTTCTACTGAAAAAATCTTCTCCAAAGGAGGTTCAATTGGACATAAACAGATCCGACATTAGTACTCTCTATATAGTACAATATGAGATGCTCAAAGATCCTACTGTAGAATTTGCAGGTGTGGTATTGAGACATCCACTTACTAGACAACTTGCAATGCGAGTAAACACCTCGAAAGGTAATCCAGTCAAGGAAATTGAAAAGGCAACAAAGACTGCCTTGGAATATACTGCTGAACTAAAAAAAGCAATTTTTTCTAAAATTAAAGGTGTCTAAATGAAATTCTGTCCCAAGTGTCAGGCGCGATTAAAGATAGATAGCTCTGACTCTGAATTTGTATGTCCCAAATGTGGATACAGCGAAAAAGGAAACAAGGTAACAAAAGAAGTAAAAAGTGAAGTTGTTCCCACTATTATTGCATTAGACGATAAAGAAATGAAAGAAGCATTACCAACAATTAAGATTGATTGCGAAAAATGTGGAAATAATGAAGCAGTGTGGTGGATGTTACAAACAAGAAGTGCAGATGAACCTACTACTCAGTTTTATCGATGTGTCAAATGCAGCTATACTTGGCGAAATTATGCATAAAGGTTTAACTTGAACATTCTGGAGATGTGAATAAGTTTGGTATTTTCTGCAAAGACTGGGGGTTCTGAAGAATGGAAAGCGGTAATCTCTGCCATATCAACTCTAGTTGAAGAAGCTACATTCGAAGCTACAGGTGAAGGAATTGCTTTCCGTGGAATGGACCCATCACATGTAGCATTAATCGATATCTCATGGCCTAACTCTGCATTTGAAAAATATGTTTGTGATGAAGATGTAAAATTTGGAGTACGAATAGATGAATTCTCAAAACTGATCAAAAGATCTGATAAAAAAGACAATATCGAAATCAGCATTTCTGAAGACAAGCTTTTACTTGTTACAATAGGTAAAAATAAAAAATATAAAATGCGACTGATTGAAAGTTCTGCAACTGATACACCACTTCCAAAAATTACTTACAATGCCAAAGTGACTGTGACATCTTCAGAATTTGACAAAATACTTGGAGATATACAAGTGGTTTCAGAATATCTCACAATTAATGCCAATTCTACAATAGCGGAATTTTCAGGACGTGGAGATTCTGGTGAGGCAATCATAACACTGGAAAAAGGAATGCCTGGAATGCCAGAACTTGAAGTAAAAGAAGATAGCAATGCAACCTACAGTTTGGAGTATCTCAATAGCATAGTGAAAGCAATAGGCAGTACTGTAGCAGACACAGTAGTTTGTGAATATTCAAGTAAAATGCCGCTTAGACTAGAATTTAAGGTAGCAAACATAGGAAGAATTCACTTTTACCTTGCTCCTAGAGTAGAGAGTTAAAAGATTTTAAGGATAATAGGGCGAGGTTATACTGATTTGAAACTTGTTCTAAAATTCGGCGGAACTTCTGTTTCCTCTCCGCAGAATATACAAAATGTTGCAACTCTGATAAAAAAACTAGCAAAGGAAAATAAAATCATTCCAGTGTTTTCTGCCATAAGTGGAGTTACAGATGATTTAATCCGGATAACAAATCTGATCCAAAACAGAAACAAGGAAGCTGCAAGTTCACTTGCAAAGAAAATCATCAAGATGCATACTGATATTGCAGAACAATGTGTAAAGAATTCAAAAATAAAAAAAGATCTGCTCAACAAGATGAAGGCAGACCTTGATGAATTCCAAGATCTGTTGCATGGAATGTTGTTACTTGGAGAGGTAACACCACGATCTTCTGATTACATGATCTCATTTGGTGAAAGACTGTCAATAAACTTGGTTGCGTTTACATTAAATGAAATGGGAGTAAAGGCAGTACCTCTTACAGGAAAAGATGTAGGAATAGTTACAGATTCTAATTTCGGAGGGGCAAAGCCGCTCATGGATACAACGCGCTTGCATGTATCTCATACTGTAGAAAATCTTTTGCAAAAGAAAACTATGCCAGTAATTGGAGGATTTGCTGGTGCAGATCAGCATGGCAACATAACTACATTTGGAAGAGGTGGCTCTGATTATACTGCAACTATCATTGCATCTAGCATCAAGTCCGATGAAGTCTGGTTAATGAGTGATGTAGATGGTTTGATGACAACTGATCCAAAGATTGTAAAAGATGCTAAACTGATCAAAGAAGTGTCATACATTGAAGCAATGGAGATGGCATTGTTTGGCGCAAAATACATTCATCCAAGAGCACTTGAACCACTTGTTGCAAAAAAAATTCCTTTGCGTATAAGAAATACGTTTAACATTGCTAATCCAGGTACACTAGTTACTGCTACCCCACAGGCTGATACACAAAAGACTGTAAAATGTGTGAGCACAATAAGACATACCGGACTAATTGATGTTAGAGGAGGAAGCATGGTCGGTGCTCCTGGTACTGCAGCTACAATATTTTCAATACTTGCAAAAGAAGGTATCAACATAATGATGATATCTCAAAGTCCATCAGAGTCATCCATATCGATTATAGTAAAGAAGAACGACTTGGACAAGGCAGTAAATTCACTTGAAATGAACTTGCTTGGCAAAGTCATCAAAAAAATAGATGTTACAGTAGATGTATCCATCTTGGCTCTCATTGGTTCTGGAATGAGAGGAATTACAGGCGTTGCCTCCAAAGTATTCACGGCTGTAGCAAAAAAAGGTGTAAATGTAATAATGATAGCACAAGGTTCTTCTGAGCTTAATCTTGCATTTGTGGTCAAAGATTCTGATTGTAATGCAGCAGTGCAGGCATTGCATGATGAGTTTAAGCTTGGCAAGTAATCGAAATTCTTTCTAAAAGCATATTTATGTAAATTAGATGTTCATAGAATATGAACAGGCTTTTACTTTTAGCAATTATTATCATAGTTGGAGGTCTTGCAGCTTCATTATCATTATTCAATGATCATCTTGCTAATGCTGGATCAACAAAGAAGATCCAATTTACTCAAACAATTACATCTACACAAGATCCTGGAATCGGTCACAGCAATGAACAGATGGCAATAGTATTGCCACCAAACAATGGTTCTATTTATGATGGAACTATTACGTACAGTTCAAGTCAACCTGTTCAAGTTGTTGTTTTACATCAAATTGACAAGAGCGATTCAAAGGGACAACCAATATGGACAGTGGACGGCAATACACTTTATGCCGAGACAACAATTGATCTAAATTCAACTGGTGGTAGTATGAATTTTGCAGGATCTGCAATAGGTTTTCACTCAACAAATTCTAGCCAGTTTACCGCTACTGTAAGTGTAGATGGATGGATACGGGTAACAACTCCTGATGTTGTTCAAGCTACCATAACGCCACTAACTGAAAATAATACTATCAAACTAGCACAAAGCACAATTCCAGTACAGATACCAATGCATGAGGGAATGGTCAATGGAAAAGCTGCTTATTACATCATAACTGATTCAAGCAACAGTCTTGTAGCAAATACAATCTCAGACAAACAAAACTGGAAGGTTCAACTATCACCTGTATTGGCTCATGTTCCAATTACATCACTTGGTGACATTTTCATTTTTACAAATGGAATTACTGGAAATGGAACACAAGGGTATCAAAATGATGTATTATCATTTACACCCTCTGACAAACAATACAGTCCATTAAGCAAAGTAATCAATGTCTCATGGAATGTAGGGAGAGGACCATTAATTCTTAATTCTACGCAAGCAATTCTTGACGCAAACATGACAGGAAAAATAAAACTGATTGTTACTGATACAATTCTAAATACTCCTGAAGTAGTCTGGGATGGAGGTAAATTGAACGTGAGAACCAACAAGACATTGTCAGATCAGACATCATACTTGAATGGACAAGTACTAGGTATCGATGTAAATAACATGACTGTAACCTTTGTTGGACATAGGGGATGGGGACCTGATGGAAAGACAATATACTATATTATTACTGCAGGAACTCCTAAAGGACCTACACAGACCATGGGAATTCAAGACGTTCCTTCACTTTCACTTCTTGGTTTGTCAGCAAGAGATGTCTATCACTTTACTAATGGTTTTCAAGGTGCGGGACCATTTGGTTATCAAGAAGGAATTTCTAGTGCACAACTAGGAGATACTGCTTACAGTCCTATCTGCAAAATTTCAATAATAAATTGGAACGATCCAAACAATGCAAAAGTTTTAGAAAATAAAAATGATATTGATTATGAAAAATCAGCAGGAAATATCACAATACAAGAAGCAGCAGTGCTTGGTGATAACTACATTCTTGATTGTCCAATTATAACTCCATAAAATCATCAAAAGGGATAAATTTACTTTGAAAATCTCTTACTGTACATGACCGGTAAACTGTTTATTGTAGGTGTAGGACCTGGTCATCATGACCATATGACTTTTCGTGCAAAGCAAGCAATTGAGGAAAGTGATACAATTGTTGGCTATGAGACATATGTCAATTTGGTCGCAGATTTGATAGAAGGAAAAGAAGTTCACAGATATGCAATGACCCAAGAAGTAGAAAGGGCACACCAGTGCATCGATCTTGCAAAATCTGGAAAGATGGTGTCGCTTGTATCAAGTGGAGATCCAGGAATTTATGGAATGGCAGGTTTGATTTATGAAATTTTGGCAGAGGAAGGATGGGATAGAAAAGCTGGTCTTCAAGTTGAGATAGTTCCAGGAGTTTCATCACTTAATTCGTGCGCAGCACTAGTTGGTTCTCCTCTCATGACTGATTTTGCTGTAGTAAGTATGAGTGATCTGCTTGTGCCTTGGGAAATTATAACAAAGAGAGTAGAAGCAGCAGCTCAAGGTGATTTTGTTATTGTAATATACAATCCTGCAAGCAAGAAAAGAATTCATCAATTACAAGATACAAGAAAACTTCTTCTAAAATATAGATCACCCAATACACCAGTAGCAATTGTAAAGGGTGCATTTCGAGAATCAGAAGAAATTGTTCTAACTGATTTAGAAAACATGGAAGAACACAATGACAAGCTTGGTATGATCACTACTGTGATAATTGGTAACTCTTCTACTTACATGTACAAAGATTTGATGATAAATCCCCGTGGTTATACATCAAAATATAATATTGTAGAACCACAGCAGACCAGAAAATAATATGACATCAGTCCAGATTGGACTAACCATACCACAAGGATGGCTAGATGAATTTCATACTGACAATCCTCATGAACAATTTCTGTTTTCAAAAAATGTCGCACTAGCTGCAGAAAATCTTGGGTTTGATGCAGGATATGTCTATGATCATTTTGTTTCTCATCCCTCAAATAATCGCACCAATACTTTTTTCGAGGCCTACACACTTCTTTCTGCAATTTCTTCAATAACATCAAAACTTAGGATAGGACAGATAGTTACATCAAATTCCTTTAGACATCCATCTCTTTTAGCAAAAATGACATCTACACTTGATGCAATCAGTAATGGAAGACTAGAGTTTGGTATAGGCGCAGGTTGGTTTGGATATGAATATGATTCCTATGGATACAAATTTGATAATCTAGTAACGCGAGTAGAACAACTTGATGAGTCCATCAAAATAATAAAAAAAATGTGGCAAAATCAAAAATCAAGCTTCACAGGAAAACACTATTCTATCAAAAATGCTATCTGTAATCCAAAACCCATTCAGAGACCACATCCACCAATTATGGTAGGTGGAGCAGGAAAAAATCTCATGAAGGTTGCAGCGAGACATGCTACTAGGTATAATCACCCATTTGGAACACCTAAAATTTTAGAAGAAAAAATAAAATTATTAAAAGAGAATTGTAAACTAGCCAAAAGAAATCACAATGAAATAGAAAATTCTGTATTGTTACGAATTCTGATTGGAAAAGATAGCGATGATGTAAAAAATATTATATCAAAACTAAAAAAGAAAAATGAATCAATTGCAGAATTTGTCATACGTTCAACTGATAGCATTGCAGTGGGTACTCCAGACGAGGTAAGCGATTACTTGAAACAATATCAAAAAATTGGAATAAACTACTTTATTGTTAATTTCATAGGGTTATCAAAATCACTTGATATGTTATCGCTATTTTCAAGAAAAGTAAGACCTAATCTCAAGTAGTTTTCTTTATTGCCTCTGAAAGTTCTTCTGTTAAGACAATTTTCTCTCTTATTGGTCTGATTATGTTGGTGACATATTTGGAGACTGTAGCCTTTAGATCTGATGGATGTAATTTTTTCTGCGCAAAATCTACTTCTAAATCTTGATAGTTTGTGTAGACAACATTACCGCCAAATTTAGCAGGACGCTCTACTACAACTTCATTGAATTCATGAAAAATAATATGTTTTGAGATCTCAAGTACTGGATTCTTATCTATAATTCCCTCTGGACACCATGCTTTTTTGAATTTTGAATTGATCTCTTCATCTGTATCATGAACAAATATTCCTGATGCAGATTTTGATTTACTCATCTTGCTTGACACAAAATCGGAATCAGAATCTGAGACAGGTTCTGGCTCTCCAAGTCCTGCAAGAATATGATGATGAACTGCAACTGGAACCTTCCATTTCATTTTCGGAAAGATCTCTCTGACAAGCATGTGTATTTTTCTTTGATCCATTCCAGCGTGTACAATATCCAAATCCATTGTATGGATATCTACAGCTTGCATTGGAGGATAGAAAAGTTGACCGAGATCAATCTTGTCCTTCTCTGCACTTCTTCCCATTATTGTCATCGAACGCATGGTGCGCTCAAGAGACATGTTCTTTGAAAACTTGACAAGGTCTAACCAATAATCTCTTCTTGATTCATAAAGTTGCGAGCCTTCTACAATCTCAACTCCTGGACAAAACATCTTGAATGCATCAGCATAGTATTTTGATACCATTCGTATCTTATCCCAGTCTCCGCCAAGTTTGTTGTTCAGATAAGTGTGCCAGTCTGCCAAAAATACCGTGCACTTTACTCCAGCTTTGATAAAGTCATTTATCTTAAATCCTGTTAGTATCAAACTACCCAAGTGCATGAAACCGGATATCTCAAGACCAATGTAGTGTTTGGGCTGTGAATTTGTGTTAAACAGATTCAATAATTCTTCGTCAGTTACTACTTCTTCAGTAGGTTCTCTTTTTACAAGTTTAATTTTTTCTGTTACATCCATTCCAGTCAAATTCCAATATGTTTGCCTATAAATTTAAGCATCAAGTTCTTGAACTGACTTTCTAGGACGCGTACTGAGATAGAATGCGTGTGAGCTTATCAGAAATGCAGCAAGAAACATCTTTGTTGCAAAGATGAGATTCCATGGCCTGTTTGGATCTGGATATGCTACTGTAAGAGAATCAATGTTTGGTGTTGTACCATTTATCATTCCTGCAGTGATTTGAGAGCTTAATAGAATAAAGTTGTAAATTGTTTCATAGAGTGTAACTATTGCTAATCCTAATAACATCAGTTGAACCATTGTAAGTTTCCATTTTGAAACAGTTACCGTTCTTTTCCAACCTATTCGCGAAACACAATACCAACTCATGATTGATGTGAAAAATAACCATGTTAGCAATTTAGCAAAGTGTGGAGTTGGAAATTCTGTCTTGACAAGTACTTCACCCATTACATATGTCCCCTTGGTGGACCATTCCTGTATCATAGCATAGAATCCAAATATGGTAATGGAACACATTATGAACGCGCTAACATAGAAAACATACAAGAATATCTTGTAACTTGGATCATTTTTCTGCAGGTGTACTTTCATTTGATCTCGATGTATATGTCCAAAATATAAGAATTGGTTTTAATTTAGGAAGTTTAATTATAGCGAAAATTTTCTATTGTATTATTGAAAATTCCGATAAATATGCCAATTATCGAAAAAGACGAAATAAATGAAGTACGCTCAGTATTAACAGAGAAATCTCTCACAACTGCGGCAAATAGTGGTGGAAAAAGGGTACAAGAATTTGAACAACTTTTAGCCTCATATACAAAATCAAAATATGCAATAGCAGTAAATTCTGGAACAGCTGCACTACAAGCCGCACTTTATGCTCTTGATATAAAACAAGGCGATGAGGTTTTAGTACCATCTTTTACATTTGTGGCAACTGCTAATTCCATTCTATCAGTTGGAGCAAAACCCGTGTTTGTTGACATACGCCCAGAAAATTATACGATGGATCCAAGTGATCTCAAAAAGAAGATTACAAAAAAATCCAAGGCAATCATGCCAGTTCACCTATATGGAAATTTTTCATACATGGATGAAATCTCTGAAATTGCTAACGTGCATAATCTTGAGATAATTGAAGACGCATGTCAATCACTAGGAACTACATACAAGAAAAAACAATCTGGAACATTCTCAAAAATGGGTTGCTTTAGCATGTATGCAGCCAAAGTCATAACTGCAGGAGAGGGTGGAGCTATAGTCACAGATGATAAAAATCTCTTTGAAAAACTGCGCAAGATCAGAAATCATGGAATGCTTCATGGTTATGACACCAGAATACTTGGACTGAATCTAAGACTTCCAGAAATTTGTGCTGCACTAGCCAAAGTTCAGATGACAAAGCTTACAAAATTCTTGGAAAAGAGAAAAAAGAATGCAACAATTCTCAGTGAACTCTTATCTGATCTTAATATCATATTGCCTGAAGAAAGAAACGGCGTAAATGTAAATTGGTATCTTTATACGATTGCTACTAAAAATCGCAATAAACTAATGAAACAGCTAAATTCACAAGGAATAGGTGCAACTGCATACTATTCTATTCCAGTTCACAAGACTCCATTTTACAAAAAATCTCTCAAGCTTCCTCTTACTGATTGGGCTGCCAACTCTGTACTTAGTCTTCCAGTGAATCCATTGGTCACAGAAAATGACTTGCATCACATTTCAAAAGTATTACACAAATTGATTGCATGAATCTAATTGATGATGTTGCAGGAGAATTGTGTAGAATCCTTCTCCCAATAGAGGAAGAGGTATTTTTTGGGGATTTAACATCAAACATTACAATTTGTACTCTATCAAGTATGAATCTACTAAAAGACATTTCAAAATCATCTATTATCAAAGAGGTTGCAATAGCTGGTAGACTGTTATCTGAAAACAAAGGAATTGATTCTCTTGTAAAATCTATAATATCAAATGAGAAAATTGACACGATCATACTCTGTGGTAAGGATACACTTGGACACAAACCAGGTGATTCTTTACTCTGTTTATACAAAAATGGAATTGATGTGAACCAAAAAATTATTGGTTCTTCAAGTCCACATCCAATATTGACAGTTACAAAAAAACAAGTGTCAAAATTTCAAGGACAAGTAAAAATCATAAACAAAATAGGCGAAACTAGTATTTCACAACTAAAAACTGTGATTGAGACTCTGAGACAAACTCAGTAACCGTCTATCTGTCTTTGTCTGTTTATCTGATTCTTTTTTTGATACTCTTTTAGAATATCATCTGGAGTCATGTTAAGTTCAAGTGATGCTTGAATTACAAAATGCCAAATGTCTATTAGTTCTTCACGAGCTGCAGCTTCATCAAAGGGCGTAGGTTTTTTCCACCATTTCCAATTTGTGTTTCTCTGTAGCTCAACTGCTTCATGAATTATTGCTGTACAAAGTGCAGAAACCTTTCCCTGAGTATCTTTTGGATAACGTTCAAGATTCATCATTTTCTCAAGATTTTTCTGGAGACTGAAAATTGTATCTAGCTTATCGTCCATTGTTCTATTTTTTAATTTGATATCTATAACCTTTTTTAGAAATGTACCATCTTTTTGTATCTGTCAAATCTTTTCTTGATATCCGGTCTTTTCAATCCCGTTATTCCATATACTCCATATTTTTCCACTGCAAAAGAACCCATGACATTTCCATATGCTGCAGCCTCTCTGATGGTTGAAGTTTTGGTACTGTTTTTGCTTGATAAGTATCCTATCATTCCACCTGCGAAAGAATCGCCTGCGCCTGTAGGATCTACAATTTTTTCCATTGAAAAGGCAGGTGATGAGAATATGACATCCTCATAAAACAACAAAGATCCATGTTCACCTTTTTTTATTATGACATACTTTGTTCCCCACTCCATGATCTTTTTTGCAGCCTTGATCAAGTTGTGGTTCTTTGTAAGCAATTTTGCTTCTTCATCATTGATTACAACTGAATCAACAGAGCCCATCATCTTGATAACATCATTTCTTTTACTTGATATCCAAAATTCTATGGTGTCACACATTGAAAACTTGACTCTATCAAATTCCTTTAGGATTCTAGTGTTCTGTACAGGATCATTGTTTGCAAGATATACAAATTCTGATTTGCGATATTCTTCTGATACAACAGGTTTGAAATCCTTCAATACATTAAGTTCTGTCTTGTTGGTTGTTCGCATACTCAAAGTTGAATCATAGCTTCCATCATACCTGAATGTCTTGCCTTTTGCATGAACTACTCCGCGCGTGTCAACAAATCTATTCAGTATATTTTGATAACTTTTTGGAAAATCCTGACCTACAACTCCAATCAAACCAGGTTTGACAAAGAAACTTGCAGAGATTGCAGCATATGTTGCTGCTCCTCCTAATGCATTTTTAACAACTTTTGTAGGAGTCCTTATTGTATCGTAAGCTATTGATCCAAATACGGTCAGCATACCCTTTTGCTGATTTTAGGAACCGTGTATAAATTCTCTGGCTTCTTGTTGTGTTGGATAATATGTGAATGGAACATTTACTGATATTATTGAGATTCCATACTTGCTTGTTCCACTCAATTTGACATTTGGAACACTAGTACTGTTGTCATATTTGTCAAGAATTGCATTATCTGCAGTAAATGGAGCCTGAGATGAAATTTTTCCCATAGGTGGTATTACAAGTGGCTGTAGAGTACCTGTACCAAGATTCTCATTGTTAATTGATATGACAAAATCTGTCTGTCCTACGTTAATAGGAATCAATGAAGGATTTTTGAATTGAAGTGTCATATTGTATAGTGAATTGTCACCACTTCTCTGTATTATCTTGCTCTCAAGTATTGAGATGCTGAGATTAGTAGCAGACAGATACTGAGAATATCCAAATATCCCTACGGCAGCAACAGCGCAAACTACTATAATTATTATCTTTGAGCGTCTTTCCACGATAATAAATTGAAATATTCCCTTTTAGGACTATACGGAAAAAAAATCCCGATAAGTTGTGTAAATATTTTGATCAGTTTTCTAAGCTACTTAGAGCTAACAAAATAAATCAAGTAAATCAGGATTGAAAGTTACGAAATGGCAAGAATTAAGATAAAATACGGTCAAAATGAAATTGAAATAGAGTCAAAGGACTTCTATATAGACAATGAAAGCGTAGAGCAAGTCATATGTAATCTAGCATCATTTGTCAAAGATTCTACAAATAACAATGTTCAGTACGAGTATTCCTATAATCAATCTCTTCCACCAACAACCGGACTGTTAAATTCACTTAATGATGCTGAGGTTCACGAACCTGAATTTTCTACACCTACATTTATCGACAAAGATCAGATTAAAGGCAAAATGCAGATACTAATTGAGGATTCTTTCTTTGACCAGGCACGAACTGTCTCTGAGGTAGTAGCACAACTACGAGAATATGGCTGGTCTACAGTTCCACTAGACGTATCAAAAACACTTGCAACCATGGCCTTTACCCATGAACTTCAAAAGGACTTGCGAGAAAAACGCAGCTATTATTCCAAAGTAAAGTTACTTCAAGTCAATTAGACATTAAATCCACACTTTTCACACGAATCAAAGACATCGCCCTCTAGATGGTCAAAGTGTGTTTTGCATTTAAGACAGGTGTGATGCATATCAAAATATCCATCTTTTTCAATCTCTCCAACTTGTTTGGATGACAATTCCATGCTGCCACATTTTATACAATGACACCCACATTGCATGTGGCTTGTTGATATTTTACTATTAATAATCTAAGTTGAAATTTTATCTCAAGTCTTTGCTGGCTTGGATGCTGTCTTTGATCTAGTTTTCTTGACAATTATGATGCCAACAACTCCTGCTGCAATAATTCCTCCAATCAAAAGGTAGGTTGATGTATTATCAGACTGACTTGTAGGCACAGTACTTCCTATTGTAGCATTGTCAAATGAACTGGGTATACCAGCTTGTCCTTGTCCAACTGTTGTTCCTGTTATCTGAATAGTGCCGTTTTTGGCTGGTTCAAATCCAATCCATGCATGTGTTGCATTATTGTGAAATTCTTGGTGTAAGGTAGCGTTGCCATTTAATGTCACATCGTATGGACCAGCTAAAAGTGCCTCTGGCATTATCACAATTATTGGTACATTTGCTTTGTCAACATTAAACGAGTATACTTTTGATGATTCATCAAAAGCATAGTTTCCAAGTCCTGATACTGTTCTTACCCCAACTGCAACATTATTTCCTGCAAGTTGAACAGTTTGAATGTTTACAGGTTCATTTATCACATATTGTAATGAAAATCCATTTCCATGTTGACCTAGACCAAGATTTCCAAGATATACTGGTCTACCATTTGCCCAGACCATGTCAACTCCTTTTGGAAAATGAAATGCAGTATAATCAGTATCTTGTGGTTCATAATAATTCCATTTCCATACTCCATCAGTATTTGTTGCCGCATTTACCAGATCATACTTGACCAAAGTCATATTTCGTTGTGAAACATTAATGATGATAGATAATGGTACCTTTTGGATCTTGGCATATTCAACAGAATTATCGTTGTTATCTGTAACATTGAGATTAGTCATATTGCCATTTATGGTATCAATTTGAATTGGTTTCAAATTTGCATCAGTAGAGTTGATCTCATGTGTTACGTGTGCAGTACCGTTCTCATCAATGGTAACCTTGACAACTTCATGGGGGGTATCACCCATAGACAACTGCTGACCAAATGCTTGAGAGCCTGAAAGAACTAGTATTGGTATGATGAGAAGACTAAGAAGAAGAATTTTCAACTCTAATTTCCTATTCTGATATGCTTATGCGAACGATCTTTGCTTCTTGTTGAGGACAATCATTTTTGTCTTTTGGAAGCTTGACGATCTTGTCTGCCACATCCATTCCATCCAGAACTTGTCCAAAGACAGTATATTGTTTGTCTAGGAAGGTGCTATCGGTAGTTACGATGAAAAACTGAGAGCCTGCACTATTTGGATCCGTGGCTCTTGCCATTGATACTATGCCTCTAAGATGAGATCTGGAGCTGAATTCTGCCTTTATTGTATATCCTGGTCCGCCCATGCCCCAATTGCTTTTGTCTGACTTCTTTGTATTTGGGTCTCCTCCCTGAATCATGAAACCGGGAATTACACGATGAAACAATGTTCCATCATAAAAGTTGCTTTTTGCTAATTTGGTAAAATTTCTCACAGTTTCTGGAGCAATATTTGGGAATAATTCAAAGACTATGTTGCCAAAATTTGTTTCAACGGTTGCCTTGGACACCTCTTGACAACTGATTTTTAATCATAAGAACTTTTCTCCACTTACTTCCATGTGGGGTGAATGAAATTACTAATTCTGTATGATGATAATAAATTCGTAAAATAAAAACATTTTAGATAACAAATTTCTGTTTGTAAAATTTCTTCAAAAACTATGATTCTGTGATACAAACACACAATCTTGTTTTTGTGTCAAAGTCAAACTTTCAAGTATCAAAAATTATTACCAAAAACATAGTAACAGTCTTATATAGAACATCTTGAAATTAAAATTCGTGAATCGTACTACTCAAAGCACAAGCATCAAACAAGCAATTAATGAATTGCTTGACAAAGGCCTTACAGATAAACAAGATATCTACTCCAAAGTAGTAGAAGAACTTGGGGTTCCAAGACCAACCGTAAGACGAGTAGCTAGAGATCTTCGAAACGAACTTCTACAAAAAATAAAGATTTTGCAATCTGAAGTTCCAGAAATAGAGATCGCTCAAGGAAAGACTACTCAAAGCACCGATTAGCATTACCCCTTTTTCATTTTTACAAAGTCCTTTTTTATTCTGAAAATCTGCATTACTATTTATATTCAGGCATTCAAAAGGTAAATTCATGGAACGTCAGTATGATACACCTACAATTGTAACAAGTTGTCTTGCAATAACAATGACCATAATGTATTTTGTCATGCCAGAAGCTACAAAGCAAATATTTCTCGTTTTTTCGGCTATCTCATGGTTCTTGGTAGCCATATGCTGGCTAGCTCTGAAAAGTACTCAGTATATGCACAGATCTGAAGGCCACGAACACGTAGAAAAAAAAAAGCTAACTAGTCACAGCAGCAGTCAAACCCTGCAAATGACATCAAATCAAATTAGTCAAGCAAAATCTGAATTAAATGCTGAATTGGATTCACTTCGAAGTTCACTTAAGAACAAAGATGAAGAAATTGAAAGTCTAAAATCTGAGATATCAAATCTTAACACACTAGTTGAGATTGAGAAACTAAAAGTAGATCTTGCTGACCTAAAGACTTTGGCTGCAAAGGAAAGCAGTAAAAAGAAAAAATAGCTACTTACAGTGTGCACAAACGTGCTTACCGTGATTTTCTTTACACGAGGGACAGCTTATTGCTCCACCATAATGGCAGTCACATTTGCATCCATCGTTTAGTTTCTCTTCTGATATCAAGTGGTATGAATATTAAATACGTCAACTTAATATTTAACAATACGGAATTGTTGACATGAAGTTACTAATAGGCGCAATTTTTGGATTTTTAATACTCTTACTTCCAAGTCTTACATTACAAACATCTCAAGGTACAGAATGGGATCAGAAGCTAGTGCCTGAAGAAAATGTTGTAGTGGAAAAAAGTATTGTTTCTATGTACATTCCAGGAGATAGCAAATTACCATTTGGTTGCGTTTGGGGAACAGTACAAAATCCTGCACCAGGCTATCCTGTTGAAATTGAGATATATCAAAATGGAAAACCAGTTTATGTTGCACAAACCGACGTAAACAGTGACGGTTCATATCAACATTATTTCAGAGTGAAATCTGTGGAAGGTGACAAGGTTATCCACATCTTTGAGGGGAATTACACAGTAGACATTTTCAAATCTGTTGTGAAAAGTACACCTGGCGCAACTTCGACCTAAATTTTTAATTTAAAATAAAACGGGCCCGGAGGGCTTCGATCCCTCGACCTGTAACTTAGGAGGCTACCGCGCTATCCATGTTTCGCGTCAATTAGACTCTGCGCTACGAGCCCAAAAAAAACCACACTTGGTAAGCATTTAAGCGTAATCCAGATTTGAGATGATCATCTGATGAATTTGTTGCCAATCAGGATCGCTGTCATTATTCCACTTTTCATAATATACAACATCTTTGAGACCAAGACGTGGCAACCAACCAGCACTCTCTAGATCTGGCTTGTCTGCAAAATTTGATACGTGTCCAAGGCAAAGATAAGCAACAGGAACTACATGTTCCGGAATCTCAAGAATTTTTTTAAGATCATCATTTGAAAGTATGCTGACCCAACCAACACCAATTCCCTCTGCTCTTGCTGCAAGCCAAAGATTTTGTATCGCACAACAAACACTATAGATCCCTGTTTCTGGAATACTTGATCTTCCTATTACAAAAGGACCAAACTTTGTAGGATCATATGTAATGCATATGTTTACAGCGCAATCTAAAATTCCTTCAAGTCTTAATGACAAGTATTTTGATCTTTTCGGATCCTCAACAAGAGTAGAGGAACGAATTCGTTCTCTGTCAAATGAATCTCTAACCTGTTTTCTGGTGTCTTTATTTTTAACCAAAATAAAGTTCCATGGTTGAGAAAACCCTACAGATGGGGCATGATGTGCAGCATTCAGTATGCGTGCAAGCACTTTTTCATCAATTAACTCTGAAGTAAAATGAGATCTAACATCACGTCTAGAAAATACTGCCTTGTAAAACCCATCCTTTTCCTCTGGTGAAAAATCACCAATCATATGATAGTCACTTGGTGCATTGCATATTATTCTTGTTTTCTGATGTTATTACTTCTTGGCATGATTATCATTTTCATATGCAACAAAGCCTATTTTCTTAAACGTTAATAACGTCTAGAGAAAGCTCGTATTCTAACGGGCCGGTAGTCTAGTCTGGTTAGGATACCTCCCTGACACGGAGGTGGTCGAGAGTTCAAATCTCTCCCGGCCCATTTCTTTTTATTCAATACCATCGGATACAATTCATGATGAAATTTACGATAAAAGAATCAGAATTTCTAAAGGAAAATGAGGGATGTAGAATCGCTACATGTACAAATGATGTTCCACATATTGCTCCTGTCTCATATTATTTTGAAGATAGTTTTTTTTACTTTGCAACAGACTATGACACAAAAAAATATGCAAATTTAAAAAAGAACAACAAAATTGCAATTTCTGTAGATTTGTATCTACCTGGTCAACACAAAGCTGTTGTTGTCCAAGGATCGACTACTTTTATAGAAAAAGGCCCACAATTCAAAAAGCTATATGAAATATTTTTCAAAAAGTTTGCTTGGGTGCGAGATGATCCTTGGAAAGAAGAGGAAGCACCGTTTGTAAAAATTACTCCAAAAACTAAAATAAGTTGGGGTCTAGGCTAGCTATTAAAATTCAAATCAAAGTCTTTGATAACTGAAGTCAAAAATGATTCTATAGTTGCTTGTCCTTTTACCTCATATGTTATTGATTGGTTGGTTGTTATGTCAGAATATTGCTTTGCAATATCATCACTATTTACAAGATCAAATGTTGTAGGTATGGTAACATTACTATTTGCAAAAAGTGCAGGTCTTCCAGCTTCTGGAATGTCATCTGTTGTAAAGTGTCCATCTCCAAGAACTTGTCCATTTGCATATAATTGATAATTAATTGTAGCAACAGTTAATACAATCGACGTAGGATTTTGAAGATTAAATCTTACATCAAGATGTACACGTTTTTCTAATTTGTTTTCATCAAGAATTTTGATGCTCTCAACTTTTACTACTACTTTGTTAAGATCAGGCTGAAAAGAATCTGCATATACAAAGAAGAATAACATCATTCCACCAAGACCAGCAAAACAGGCTAGTATGACTAACCTTCCCGTATTTATCAAATCTAAAAGCTACGTGGTCTGTTCAATTAAAAAACCTTCGTCAAATGGTTTTGGATGATAATAGATATTATTCGTCGACTCTGCAAATACAATGATGACACTTGTTGATGCACTAATTATGTGGGCACATCTTGTTGCAG
>DATEZN010000214.1:0-3057 GCA_035255545.1 Nitrosotalea sp.
CTCTGCATAAAGTAATGATCTAATACTTTCTTTTGCAAAAACTTTGGCTTTTTCAGATAGTCCTATCTTGTCTGATGTGGATAATATGCATTCTTGAATCTCAATTCCTTTTCTTTCGTGATGCTTCTCACTTGTCTCTAACATAAGATACGTAGCTTCTGTTCCATGTTTGACCGTTTTTTCAAAATCTATTTTTACAATTTTAGAATCTTTGAGATATTCTTCAACTGAATATACTCCGTCTATAACTTTGGATTTCTTTGCGCCTATGCTGACTAGTGAAGAAAGTAACATGTCACCTGAAATTCCAGCCACTTGTGCATCAATTACAAGTACCATTATTTTCTCAACATACTGAAATGCATATAAATTGTAATTTGATTCATAATTTTGATTACTAGGTAACTGTCACGTAGATTGATAAAAAACAGTCAAGTTTAATTAGAGATTAAATGGAGGGCCTTTTATGATTACAATTATCGGTTCAGGAAAAGTTGGTGGAGCAGCAGCACTATTTACAGCTCTTCGAAAAGTAACAGATGAAATATTATTACTAGATGTAGTTCAGGGCCTTCCACAAGGAGAATCTATGGACATAAACCACATGTTGGCAGAAAAAGGAATTGACGTCAACGTTAGAGGGTCAAATGATTATTCTGAAATGAAAGGATCTGATATTGTAGTTGTTGTTGCAGGTTCTGGTAGAAAACCTGGAATGACAAGAATGGATCTCTTGAAAATAAATGCGTCAATAGTAAAGGGCGTTGTAGAAAATATCCAGAAACATGCTAAAGATGCAATGATAATTCCAGTCACTAATCCATTAGACCCTATGGCATATCTCACATACAAAGTTTCAGGATTTCAAAAAAACAGAGTGTTTGGAATGGGAGGCATGCTTGATCTATCGCGTTTTACACAATTTATTCACGAATCTACTGGTTACTCTAGAAACTCTATACGTGGTCTTGTGATCGGAGAGCATGGTGAAAATATGTTACCGCTTCCAAGATTTTCAACTGTTTCTGGAATACCATTGACTTCGATCATATCAAAAGAGAAAACTGAGGAAATTGTACAAGGAACAAGACAAGTTGCAGCAAAAGTAATAGAACTTAAAGGTGCTACAGTTCATGCTCCTGGTAACGCAATATCTACCATAATAGAAGCAGTATTGAACAACACCAAACAAGTTATTCCTGTGGCAACATATTTGGATGGAGAATATGGTTACTCTGATGTATCTATTGGTGTTCCAGCGGTTATTGGCAAAAATGGTGTTGAAAAAATAATAGAATTAGACTTGGATTCAAATGAAAAAGAGTGGTTCAAAAAGGGTATAGACAGTGTTAAAAATGCCATCTCTAATCTTTAAAACTGATTAAATTTTTAACTGTGCACTAACTATCAAAATGACATTGGATCTTACGGAAATATTAAAATCGCTTGATCTTGGAAAAATAAGTGTACCACAAGCTAAGAAATTACTTTCTCTTTATTCTGTTGAGAAAATTGAAGATTTTGCCAAAATTGATATGAATAGAAAACTGCGGCGTGGAATACCTGAAGTTGTATTTGCAGAGAAAAAAGAACTTGTAGATATAAAAAAAATAATTCTCACAACGACGTCTAAAACCGATTCTGTTCTTGTCTCTAGAATAAACAAAGATCACTACAAAAAAATATTGATCTTTTCTAGAAAAAATAAGTTAAAAATATACACAGGCAAAAACACTACGACCATACTCTTCTCTACGAAACTACATCTTACAGGGGGGAAAATAGGTATACTGACCGCGGGAACTTCTGATATTGGAGTGGCAGAAGAAGCAAGATTGATGTGTGAATCCATGGGGTGTCAATGTATTTGTAGTTATGATATCGGTATAGCTGGAATTCATCGACTTTTTCCTGTAATCAAGAAAGTGATATCTGAAGAGGTGGATGTAATTATAGTGGTTGCTGGAATGGAAGGCGCACTTGCATCGGTAGTGTCATCATTGGTAGACATACCTGTAATTGGAGTTCCTTCATCTGTTGGGTATGGTTATGGAGCAAAGGGAGTTGCAGCATTGGCATCTATGTTACAAAGTTGTACTCTTGGACTATCTGTTGTTAATATTGATAATGGAATAGGTGCAGGGGCGTTTGCAGCTAATATTGCAAATAGAAGTGTGCAAAAGAAAATCAAGTCTTAATAATTCCAAGACTTCCCAATTCTGAGCCTATCCCGTATCCTATGAGGGCAATACCAGTTCCAAGTCCTGCCATTTCTAACCCTCCTCGCAACATACTGATGTTTGCAATCTTCGACTTTATTGCTCCAATTATAAAAGATGCAGAAAGACTAACTCCAATTGCTACAAAAAGTGGCACATATCCACTCAAAAAGAAATATGGGATGATTGGTAAGATTCCACCTACTAGAAAAGCACCAAACATACGAAACGCACTTTTTAATGGACTTCCTACTGTCTCTAAATTTAATTTGAGTTCTTCTGTGATCATTGTATCTAACCAAATTTTCTTGTCTGATGTTATTTTGTTTACAATCTTTTCTAAATCTTGACCTGTGAATCCTTTTGTCTTGTACACTTCTTCTATTTCATTTCTCTCTGCCTCTGGCACATTATGCATTTCCCATTTTTCACGTTCAATTTCTGAATCTAAAATCTGTCTTTGTGATTTTACAGCAAGATAATTTTGAACTGCCATTGCTTTTGCACCAGTAAACATGGCAACAATAGCTGCTAGTATGATTATATTGGAAGATACTTCTGCTCCTCCAACCCCAGCTACTAATCCTAATGATGTGTTTATACCATCTCCGAATCCAAATACGAAATCTCTTATCGCGCTACTTTCTTTTTGATGTCCTTCAACATGTCGTGGTTCTATTCCACTCATTGTGTATAGTATGTAATACCTGTTTATATGTCAAAAGTAAAAATTTTCAAAATGATGTAGTCAGGTAAACGATTTATATCATAGTAGAAAGAAGTCGAAGAAAGAAATGGCAGGAAGGAGAATAGTTCTAACTGCAGATCGTAGCCTTAT
>DATEZN010000215.1:0-5548 GCA_035255545.1 Nitrosotalea sp.
AATATGATATAAAGCCCATTTGTGAATTTTTAGACACTTGGAAATCTGTTTTCTACCTTTCATTGCTGCCTGATTTTCAAACTAATCTATTTATCTACGGCTAATCCACATTTTGTTGACCGTGAAGAAACTATTTGGAGACAAAAAGGAAGAATCAGACACTGAGATCAAGCCAGTAGAATCAACCAATACAAAATTGACAGATGTAAACTATAACAGAAACAAGCTCTACAAGAAAGGAATCTCTCTCATGGCAGATGAGAAGATGGATGAGGCTGCAAGAGCCTTTGAAGATGCATTACGAATTGACCCAAATCACATTGAATCCCTTCTAAAACTAGGATACACCCGTTTTCACATGAATGACCTCTCAAGTGCAATGGAGGCATATAACAAAGTCCATGAAATTGATATAACAAATGCAGAGGCTTGGAACTTGAAAGGCCTAATTTTCTATAGACAGAAAAATTATGATAAAGCATTAGACAGTGTAGAAAAATCAATTGACTCTGATGCAAAGGACGGAATGTCTTGGTACAACAAGGCATGTTACCATTCTTTGCTGAATCACATACCAGAATCAATTGAGGCACTAAAACGTGCAATTGAGATAGATGTCAAAAATGCCAAAAAGGCGGTCAAGGACAAAGACTTCGAAAACATCAGAGCAGATGATGGATACAGAAGAATTATCGAAGTTGTAGTACTAGAGTCAGTAAGACAAGGATATCGCAAAGTTGGACAAATCGTATGGACTACAATGGTTGGCAAGCTCGAAGTGGAAGATGCTGCAAGAAAATTAATTGAAAAGGGATTACTAATCAAGAATGAGAAAAGTTTAGGATTGCAAAAAGTGGAAGAATATGAAATTGTTCCAGAACTTGCTGAAAAGATGGGTGTTGAAAAGAAAACTTTCTTTGGAACTACAAAAAAATCTCATCCAATTGTAATACAAAATCTCAAAGAGATAAACGAGGCAGTACATGCTACCAAGACATCAATTGAGAAAGGCGATGTAAATGAAATTATTTCAAATCTTAATGTATTCATAGAACCATCAAAGAAGGGCGGACAGATGATTGAATACTTTTTTGAAGAACATAGAGACATTAGACTCTACAAGGTAAGATTGACTGACAAGGGTTCAGACTATCTCCAAGTAAACAAGCAAAAGATAATTGATTTGTTTGACAATATTGAAATGATGATAACCAAAAAACTTCGTGCAGAAACTGCCGGACAGTCCTGATAATTTATTCTGCCGACAAGTCCCAATAGTTTGCATCTTTTTGCTGCTCTATTGGTTTTTCAAGAGACTTCCATTCTTTGAAGGATCTGACATAGAGTTTTACATTTTGCATTCCAAGTGACTTTAGTGCATAATAGCCCAATCCTGAGAGCGTACCTACACTTCCACAATATGTAATGATTTCAGAATCTGAGTTGATGTTCCTGTTTTGTATCATCCTTCGTAGATCTTCTTTTGGTCGCAGTATGTTCTGTCCTGACGCAAGCATTCTATATGGAATATTGATTGCTCCAGGAATGTGTTGCTCTAGAAAATTGAGTCGCTCTCTGTTATCCACTAGAATTGCACCCTTTTCTTTGGCAGGGGCAAGATAATCAGCAGTTGCAAGAATTTGCGGTTTTAATTTTAATGAGTGGTTTGTTTTTACAAGAGTTGGAGTTTGAGAGTTTACCTCAAGGCCTAGTTTTTTCCATGTGCTGTATGTAACATCAAGTAGAGAGACATCCTCATGTCCAATGTATTCAAGTGTCCATGCAATTCGTGATGCTAGTGCACCAAATGTATCGTCATATACAACAACAGGTGTCTCATCTGAGATTCCAAATGACTGGGCATATTGGAGAACTTTGTCTGGACTATCATCTGCAAGAAGGCTTGCAAGTGGGAGGTTTATTGCGTCAGGGATGTGGCCTTGTTTGTAATCTTCTTCTTTTCTAATATCAAGAACCTTGACACTCTTGTCTCGGATTTCAGAACGTAGCTTGTCTGCGTCAACTGTAACGCGAGTAGTTTTTTCTTTGCTCAAGCCGCACATTCGCCCCTTCCTGTCTTGGTGTGATAGCTTCCGTCACTTCCATAATCTGCGTAAAAGTCCTCATCACTTTCTTTTACTGGTGCTGCAACAACTGGCTTGAGCAACTCTTTGATATCATCAATTGATTTTACATTTGGACCTCCGTCTCCTTGTATCACTCGGCGCATCCACAAGTCAAGTGTCTCGCCTTGTTTTTTGTCAGACTTGAATATTTCAACTATTTTTAGAATTGTTGGAATCACTCTTTTTGCTGGAACCTTTGTACAAATGTGTCCAAGTGTAGTGTCTTCATCAGATCTTCCACCAAGCGACATTGTATACTGTGGATACATGTCTTTTCCAAGTCTTCCACCACCGCCATAGAATCCAACTGTTGCAATTTCATGTTGACCACAAGAGTTGGGGCAACCACTTATCTTGATTGTAGAGTTTCGTAGGTCGTCGTCTTCGTCAATTTTTAGTTCAATGAATTTTCTCTGGACTTCTTTTGCTAGTCTATGTGAATTTGTCAGTGCCAAGTTACATGAGGTTGTTCCAGAGCAGCCAACAACAGAAGCCATTGTGAGGGCGCCAGGATTTGCAAGACCTACTTGTAACAGTTTAGAGTAAACTCTAGGCAAGTCTTCGTCTCTGACCCATCGAAATACCATGTCTTGTGTAAAGCCGTTTCGTATCTGACCATCTGCAGTAAACTCTCTAGCCATCTCTGCAATGGCTCTAAGCTGAGTCGATGTGACATCACCTGATTCTAGTGTAAGAAATACACAACTAAATCCGGGTTGCTTTTGTTTGAATGTGTTTGATTTTACCCATCTTGAATATCCTTGTGGGACAGATGGCATTTCAGAATTGATTGATATCTTTCTCATTGGCTCTTCTGTCTGGTCAACTTCGAGTTTTACCAAGACAGACAAGAGCATCTTGATCATTGCTCGTTCTTTTAGTACCAAGTTTTGGAATTTTTCCCACCCCATCTCATTTACAAGATAACGCATTCTTGCACGAGCCATGTTATCCCTGTTTCCTAGCCTATCAAAAATTCTAATCACTGCAACAATGGTATACAACAATTGATCTTCAGATGTGAATTGCTCCAACTGGTGGCCAACAAATGATTGTGCCCCCAATCCCCCTCCGAGAAATACTTTGAATCCTCGTTGTGGTTTTCCGTTTACCTCACCCTGTTGTGGAATCAGTCCAATGTCGACCATTCTTGCCATGCCATGTTTTTCACAGCATGTGAAATTGATCTTGAACTTTCTTGGAAGTGATTGACATAATGGATTTCGTAAAAGGAATTTGGTTGCAGCAACTGCATAAGGAGTTGGGTCAAAGACCTCATCTTGACATACGCCTGCCAAAGGACTGCACATGATACTCCTAACTGAATTTCCACATGCTTCTCTTGTTGTCATGCCAGATTCTGCAAGACCCCTTAGAACTTCAGATACATCTTCTAGTGCAACCCAGTGTAATTGGAAATTTTGTCTTGTAGATACATGTGCGCTACCTATTGAAAACTGCTCACTTAGGTCTGCAATCTTTTCTAGCTGCTCAGAGTAAACTTCGCCTGCTGGAAGTTTTAGTCTAATCATGCTGTAATCATCACTCATTCTACTGCCATAGGCTCCATGCTGTAGCCTAAATCTTCGAAAATCGTCACGGTCAAGTTTTCCTTGTCGGTATAATTTTACTAGCTCTGAAAATCTTTCTGCCTCTTCTAGTCTTCCCCAGTTCACCTTGTGCTTTGGAGCATTATCTGGTTTTGACTGGCTAACGCTTGTATTACTCAATTATTCTAGCTTGTCTCCAGAAAGCATATAAATTTTGTATTATGGGAATTTTCGCTAGATTTGCTGCAATTATGGCAAAAGTTGCATATTTTGTATGCAACTTGTACAAGGAAAATGCGTATCTGTGAAGAACCAGAAAAGAGTTAAATGCTCACCGGCAAGAAAAAAATGTCGTGTCAGATAAGATAACTATTGCCCTAGTTGGAGCAGGTAATGTTTCCAGTACCATTGTAAAAGGTTTAGAGTTTTATAAAAATTCAACCGAAGGTCTATGGCATCCCAAAGTTGGCGGAATTTCATTAAGTGATATTGCAATTGTTGCAGTGTACGATATCGACGCCGCAAAGGTTGGAAAAAACATTTCAGGTTTGGTAAAATCAAAGACAGACTTTGGAGACCTTACAGTCCAGCCAGGAATTGCAGAAGATGTTGCACCTGCACACATTTCAAAGAATGGTCAGATAAAATCATCAAGTTATGACGAGTTTGTAAATTCTCTTAAAAAAGCAAAACCAGACTTTCTTGTAAATGTCATATCATCAGGAATGGAAAAAAGTAGTGAAAAATATGCTCAAGCTGCACTTGATGCAGGATGTTCTTTCTTTAATGCAACAGCTGCCAAGACTTGTACAGACCAGACAAGAAAAGAATTCCAGTCAAAGGGACTTGTCATACTTGGAGACGACTTGATGAGCCAGTTTGGAGGCACTGCATTTCACAGAGGCATGATAGATTTCATGGCAAGCAGGGGAATTTACCTGAAAAAAGCATACCAACTTGATGTTGGTGGCAACCAAGATACCCAGAATACCATGGCAGAAGAGACACGAGAAAGAAAGAGACTCATCAAGACAGAATCTATTGCAATAGAATCACCAGTTCCTTTCATGTCAACTGCCGGTACTACAGAATATGCAGAACAACTTGGAGATTCTAGAGTAAGTTACTATTGGATGGAGGCAAAAGGCTTTTTGGGTTCCCCAGTTGAGCTTGATTTATCCCTTAGAACAAACGACAGCACAAACGGCTGCAATGTAATCGTTGATTCAATCAGGGCTGCAAAAAAGGCAATCACAACCAAGGACTATGTCAAGACAGATATTATTTCTGCATATGCATTCAAGAGTCCTCCAAAGAAGATGCACATCCGAGAATGCATCAAGGCCTTTGAAGACGCTTTTACAAACTGAGCAAACTATTTAGCTAGTAAAAATACACATTAAGTATAGTTTTCATTTTCTACTTACCAACATCAAACTTTGCAGTTTCATTCCCAAGTGATGTAATCAATGTATAACTACCTGTTTTGTTGATTGATGGATAATTTCCATAGACATTTTTCACAGGATAAGTAAAAGTGGTAAAAATTCCAGGGTATTCTAGAGCTAATTCTGTATGTGGTACACAGTCGGGACAGTTGAACCAGATTTGAGTACCATTTGAATCAAAGATCTTTATCTCAGGAGTGATACCATATCCCCATCCAGTGTATTTTATTGTAGCATGAATTGACTGGCCAATTTTGTAATTTTGTTGCAATCCAATTATCGCCAGTCTCTTGATCGTAGGAGGTTCCATCAAACCTTCCAGTGTCTCTCCCCAGCCTCCAATAATCAGTTTTTCTTCAGTGTTTGGCGTAACACATGCTGCGGTATAGTTTTCAGATTTTATAATTAGTTGAAAGTCTTTTTT